>JAEWOM010000085.1 GCA_023399675.1 Bacteroidota bacterium | reverse complement strand
CTCTTCATCGCTTTGTCCATCTGGCTGTTACAGCTTACCAGATAAGCAGATGCAAGAATGATCAGAAAATATTTTTTCATAAACTAATAAGTGATCGGGAAGCTAATGAACTGTTCCGCAATCAGTTTGCAAAAATATGATTTTTTTCAGAACGTGCTATTATTTAACGCTATTTAACGGCAGAAATCAGAGCTGATCTCCTGTGTAGCCAAGCATTGCAAATATTGAAAACAGCATGTTGGACCTCACTTTCTTCTCTGCTTCGGTCATATACTGTTCTTCATCATAGCTTTTCACGTACATACCGATAAAATTGGGATTCCGGATCGTGAACAGCGTTGTTCCCATGATAATACTCAGAATATCTTCCGGTTTGGGCGCAAAAGTGAACAGACCGGATGCAACACCTTTTTTAACCGCATCATCAATACGTGAAACAGTAAGTTCATAAAACTCTGACATTTCCGATTTCAAATGCTCTGTAAACCGCAGTTCCTGTGTGACGAAACCGTGAAAATATCTGTATTTGAACAGTTGTGAAACGATATATTTTACAATTTCCTTCAGTTGCATATCAGGTTTGCCTTCTTTGATCGTTTCCGCAAACTCGGCGAAATGCTCCCTTGTTTTTTGTACCCGGAAATGATAAAGATGGGACATCATCTTCTCTTTAGACCCGAAATAATACGAAATCATCGCAACATTAATGTTCGCTTTGGTAGAAATATCGCGAACCGATGTTCCTTCGAAACCTTTTTTTGCAATCAGTTCTTCCGCAACATTTAGAATATGAATCTGCTTCTCAGTAAAGTTATTTGCCATCTATTGTGTATCGGACGTTAAAATTAACAATAATTAACAGATTAAACAAATGTTTTAAACAATTAACAATTCCGGAAGAAAGCGTTGAAATTCTCAACTTTATATCTATATTTGGTTATGCAGTTGTTTGATTTTCATCATCATAAAAAAAATTCTACCGGCATCTACAACCTCGAACGGGACGACGAAACACCAGAAAAGACCTTTTCAGCCGGAATTCATCCTGCAGATATCACCGAAAACTATGAAGCACAACTGGCTTGGTTCTATGAAAAAAGTTCAGAAAAAAACTGTATTGCGATTGGCGAATGCGGACTGGACGGAATTGTAAAAACCGATTATACTCTTCAGAAGAACGTTTTCCGGGAGCAGATTATATGGGCAGAAAAAATCAGAAAACCCGTAATCATTCATTGTGTTCGGAAATTTCATGATCTTCCCGAATTCAGGAAAATCAGTGAGGTTCCAATGATTATCCACGGATTCAATAAGAAAAATGAGGTTGCAAAACAGCTGCTGAAACAGGGCTTTTATCTGAGTTTTGGAAGTGCGCTGCTCTACAGCTTATCTTTGCAGCAATGTTTCAAAAAAATTTCTTCGGAAAGGTTTTTTCTGGAAACTGATAATGCGGATGTTGAAATTGCCGAACTGTATCAGAAAGCTGCTGAACTCCGCAATTGCAGTGTTGAAGAAATTATTTTGCAGATCAATTCAAATATTCAAAAGATTACCCAATTATAAGTGATGAGTATACAATGGCTGGAGAGAACCCAATTACTGATTAAAGATGAGGGCCTGGCAAAACTGCACGAAGCCAATGTCCTTGTAGTAGGCTTAGGCGGCGTAGGTTCTTTTGCTGCAGAATTTCTGGCAAGAGCCGGTGTCGGAAACATCACCATTGTGGACGGTGATACGGTGGATATTACGAATATCAACCGCCAGCTTCCAGCATTGCATTCAACAGTTGGTAAAACCAAGGCAGAAATTGTTGCCGAAAGACTGTATGACATCAATCCGGAACTCAAACTGAACGTAAAAACCGAATTTCTGAATCCGGAGCAGATGGCAGAAGTGCTCGACAGTGAGCAATTCGATTATGTAATGGACTGTATCGACAGTGTTTCGCCAAAACTCGCGCTGATCAAAGAATCACGACGAAGAAAAATAAAGATCATCTCTGCGATGGGTGCAGGCGGAAAAACCAATCCTTCCAAAATTTTGGTACGCGATATCAGCAAAACCAATAACTGCTATCTTGCGAAGCAGGTGAGAAAAAGGCTGAAGAAAGAAAGCAACATCCAGAAAGGTGTGCGGTGCGTTTTCAGCACAGAACTTCAGGACGAAAACAGTTTGCGGCTGACAGACGGAAGCAACTTCAAGCGCTCCTTCTACGGTACAATAAGTTTTATTCCTGCTGCTTTTGGGCTGCACGCGGCTGCGGAAGTAATCAATTACCTCATCAAAAAATGAGTGATCAAAAACTGCCGCGCTCAGAAAAACTGAAATCAAAAAACCAGATCGATCTGCTTTTCGAAAAAGGGAAATGGTACAGTTCGAACCATCTTCGCATCAAGTTGTTGGATTTGAGTAAAAATTCAATGGAAATTGAAACAGACCTGCCAAAAATAGGATTTTCGGTATCGAAGAAACACTTCAAAAGAGCAGTGGACCGAAACCGAATCAAGAGACTGCTGCGAGAAGCGTACCGACAGAACAAACTCCCGTTCCAAGATAAATTCGGAGAGAAAGTACTGGCTATGCTGGTCTGGTCCTCCACCGAAATGCCGACAAATTTTCAGGAGGTGGAAAATCATTTTCTAACCCTCTGCAACTCAAAAAAATAGCAGCCATAGATTTGCATAATATTTGCTAATTTGGTCGTAACACAATTTGATATTAATAAACTATGTTAGACAACATTCCAATGCTTCCGTATCTGCTCAGTGCATTTATCGGAATCGGACTTGCAGCAGCTTCTGGATTTCGTGTTTTTTTACCGATGTTCGCCGTAAGCCTTGCATCTTATATGGGCTGGATCCCAATGAATGACAGTTTCCAATGGCTGGCCGGTTTGCCGACGTTAATAACAACCGGAATTGCAACCATTGTAGAAATTCTGGCCTACTACATTCCGTATGTAGACCATCTTCTCGATACGATTTCTGTCCCGCTGGCAACGGTCGCCGGTTCTGTGCTTTTTGCGAGCCAGTTTGCGGACCTGGGAACTTTCCCGCAGTGGGCACTGGCATTAATAGCCGGTGGCGGAACGGCCGCAGCCATCAGTTCCGGATTTGCAGGAACTCGTGCTGCTTCAACAGCAACTACTGGCGGACTCGGGAATTCCGTTGTGGCGACTACGGAAACTGCCGGAGCGGGCATCATGTCTTTTCTGGCCATGGCTGCACCTATTCTTGCGGCAATCGCTGCAATAGTGCTCGTAATTGTAGTCTTTGTTTTAGGCAGAAAAATATGGTCAAAATTTAAAAGATTTAATACCGATAAACCGACCAAAACAATAGAAGTGGAAGCGGTGGAACACCGAAAACTGGAATAGCGCTGAATAAGATGAACAGCAAACCAGCAAATATTTAAAAGCAAAATCCCCTGCAGTTGATGCGGGGGATTTGTTTTAAATAACAGTAAACCAAACTCAGCTGTTTCCGCCGAACTGGTTTCCTGAGCGCAGTTCCTTTACTTCTGCGATTTTCTGTTCGTAATAATCCTTTTTTTCCGGGTGTTTTTCCGTGAGAATCTGATATCCTCTGATAGCTTTGGCGTACAGTTTCTGTTCTACATAAATCCCCGCAAGCGTTTCGGTCATCAAATGAGAAATATCGCCTTTCTTCTCTCTTACTACAAATTGCGTATCCTCTTTCAGCTGCGAAATTTTCGGTTCATTTTCAATGAACTTTTCAATGGCCTGCTCTTTTCCGGTCGATGCTACTTCCTGAATCTGTTCTTCCACTACCTGCTGCTCCGTCTGAATTTCAGGATCCGTAGCCGTTTCAGTAAACTGAACGGTGTTGCGGTCGATTTTCAGCCAGCTTTGCCAGGTATTGATAAATTTCGGGATATTACTTTCCGGAGTCGCATCATTTTTTTTAGCAACTTCTGCTGCCGGTTCTTCTGCAGATTCGGATGTTTCTTCTTTAGCGGTCTGATTCCCCACCAATTGATTAACTTCACCTTTCTCAAGTACGGTACCCTCTTCTTTTACCGGCATTGCTTCCTGGCTAACCGTTACTTTTTGTTCTGTTGAATCTGTTGTGATTTCCGAAACAGTTTCCTCAGGTGCAGTCGATTTCTGCGAGATTTCGGCATCCGGTTTATGCTGGGTAAAATTCATCGGCTTCCACCCTGAACTCTCTTGTTTACTTTGAACAGTTTCCGTTGAAGCTTTGGGATTTTCTTCAACCGCTTCCTTGTCTTCTGCA
>JAEWOM010000067.1 GCA_023399675.1 Bacteroidota bacterium | reverse complement strand
TACTCATTCTCTGGCCGTTCATCGTCAGCATATTGGCGTGCATCCAATAGTTCACCGGAGCAGATCCGTTGCAGGCTTTCCCCTGTGCAATTTCACATTCGTGGTGCGGAAATTTCTGGTCAAGACCTCCACCATGAATATCAAAATTTTCACCGAGATATTTAGTTGACATCGCTGTACACTCCAGATGCCATCCCGGGAAACCCTCTCCCCACGGCGAATTCCAGCGCATAATATGTGTCGGAGATGCAGCTTTCCACAGTGCAAAATCCTGTGGATTTTTCTTTTCATCCTGGCCATCGAGTGCACGGGTATTCGAAAAAAGCTCGTCAATATTTCTTTTGGATAGTTCACCGTAATTCAGACCTCGCTGATTGTATTCCGCAACATCAAAATAAATGGATCCATTTTTTTCATAGGCAAAACCGTCTTTGATCAGTTTTTGCGTGAGTTCGATCTGTTCCAGAATATGCCCTGTTGCTGTCGGCTCGATAGTCGGTGGCAAAAGATTGAAAACTTCCAGGACTTTGTGAAAATCTACGGTATATTTCTGTACAATTTCCATCGGCTCCAGCTTCTCCAGCCGAGACTGTTTTACGAACCGGTCATTGTTAACATCGCCGTCATCCGTTAAGTGACCCGCGTCCGTTATATTTCTTACATACCGCACCTGATAGCCCAGAAATGTGAGCGTTCGGTAAATAAAATCGAAGGACATGAAGGTACGGACATTACCAAGATGCACATTGCTGTAAACCGTTGGGCCGCAAACATACATCCCGACTTTGGTATCGGTAATGGGTTTGAAAATCTCTTTTTCCCCTGTTAAGGAATTGTATATTTTAAGCTGCATCTGTTAAAGTGTAGATTTAAAAAAAGTAAAGAATGTTGACAGATTTAATCCAGTTTGGCATGGCTTCCGACGTAATGAAGGAATTCCTGCCGGGTAATCGGGTTGGTGCGGAAAATTCCGCTGAGTTCAGCAGTAATCGTGGAAGAAGCTGTATCCTTAATTCCGCGACAGTTCACACACAAATGTTTGGCATCAATAATACAGGCTACATCTTTTGTGCCGAGAGCTTCCTTCAGCGCATCTACAATCTGCATGGTTAGTCTTTCCTGTACCTGCGGCCTTTTCGCATAATAATCGACAAGTCTGTTGATTTTTGAGAGCCCAATGACTTCCCCGTTGGAAATATAGGCAACATGCGCTTTCCCGATAATGGGCAGGAAATGATGCTCGCAGAAGGAATATACGGTAATATCCTTTTCCACCAGCATCTGCCGGTATCTGTATTTGTTCGAAAAGGTTGAAATTCCGGGTTTATTCTGCGGCAGCAATCCGCCGAAAATTTCATTTACATACATTTTAGCTACACGCTTCGGAGAATCTTTCAACGAATCGTCTGTCATATCCATACCAAGCGTATACATGATTTCACCAAAAAGCTGCTCTATTTTTTCAACTTTCTGTTCCGGCGAAAGATCAAACGCATCACTTCTGATCGGCGTATGTTCTTTTCCTGTAAATACATCATCATCATTGTCCACAAAACTGTCCATTACTTTACCAATTAAAGTAACAAAAGTACGCAATTCCTTAAAAATTTTCAGCAGTATAACTTGCCTTCAATTGGTACACTTTGCGTAAATTGGGATTCCAAAAAAAATTATGAATAATAAATCTTTAATACTCGCATTTGTACTCAGTTTTGCGGTATTTTTTGGGTTGAGTCTGCTTTTTCACAATCATAACAATGCAGAAACCACAACACAGGATTTGACGAACCTGCTGCTGCAGGCAGGAATATTCAGTATTGTAATGACGATTTTCAGAGTGATTGGAAATAAATATGCTAAGAAAAATGAATCTGAAACCAAGAAAAGTAGATGATGCCGCTTCGCGCCGGGAATTTCTTGAATTCCCGGTGAGGCTTTATGCACAGGACAAAAACTACATCCGACCCCTCGACAAAGATATTGAGGCGGTATTCGATCCGGCAAAAAACAAACTGTTCAAATCTGGCGAGTGCGAACGTTTTCTGTTTCAGAATTCAAATAATGAAACTGTCGGAAAAGTGGCTGTGTTCACAAATAAAAAATACAAAAACGACCAGCCCACCGGAGGAATCGGGTTTTTCGATGTAATCAACGATCAGCAGACTGCCGATTTCATTTTCGATCACTGCAAAAACTGGTTGCAGGAAAGAGGAATGGAAGCCATGGACGGTTCCATTAATTTTGGTGAACGCGATAAATTCTGGGGTATTGTAACCGAAGGTTTTGATGAACCGCTCTACGGCATGAATTACAATTTACCGTACTACAAAGAACTTTTTGAAAATTACGGCTTTCAGGTTTATTTTAATCAGCTTTGCTATACCCGGCCTGTTCACGGTGAGGTGTCACGCGTTTTCACGGTGATGCATGCAAAGCATTCCAAAAACCCTGAGATTTCTGCAAAGCCGCTGAAAAAAAACCAGCTGAAAAAATTCGCTCAAGATTTTACTGAAGTATACAACAAGGCGTGGGCAGGACATGGCGGAGGAAAAGAAATAGAATATACGAAAACGCTGAAAATGTTCCAGAGCATGAAACCTGTGATTAATGAACATATTTCGTGGTTTGTTTATCACAAGGGAACGCCTATTGCGATGTGGATGAATATTCCGGACCTGAATCAGTGGTTTAAATATCTCGGCGGAAAATTCGGTATTTGGGAAAAACTGAAATTTCTGTGGGTGAAAAAATTCACCAAAAACACCAAAATGGTCGGAATTGTCTTTGGCGTGGTGCCGGAATGGCAAAGAACCGGAATTGACGGATACATGATTTGGGAAGGGACAAAACACCTGCGTAAACATACCGATTTTCAGATCACCGAATTACAGTGGATCGGCGATTTCAATCCGAAAATGATGAAAATTGCAGACAGCCTCGACACCGAAGTTACGCGCAAACTGGCGACCTACCGCTATCTTTTCGACAGAAACAAATCATTCGAAAGACACCCTGAACTGTAAGTAAACTGTTCGTTTTATCAGAACAGTTCCTTTGCAACTTTTTTAATGGTATCGCTTTTGCCCATCGAATAAAAGTGCAGCACCGGAACGCCAAAATCCAGCAGCTCACGGCATTGCGCAACAGACCATTCAATACCAATTTCCTTCACTGCGGCGTTATCCCTGGCCTGTGATATTTCATTGATCAAATCTTCAGGCAAATCGATTTTGAAAGTTTTCGGCAGCATGGAAAGATGCCCTTTCGTTGCGATCGGTTTGATGCCGGGGATAATCGGTACTTCAATCCCTGCATTTCGAGCTTCCTCCACAAACTGAAAATATTTTTTATTGTCGAAGAACATTTGGGTTACCACATAATCAGCACCTGCATCAACCTTTTCTTTCAATTTCTGCAGATCATATTTCATGGACGGTGCTTCGATGTGTTTCTCCGGATAACCGGCAACGCCGACACAGAATTTGTTGTGCTCATTGGTGCGGTTTTCGTCGGTAAGATATTTTCCACGACCAATATCATTGATGTGATTTACCAGATCCATGGCTTTTTCATGGCCGCCTTCTGAAGGTACGAACTGGTTCTGCCCTTTCATCGCATCGCCGCGCAGAGCCATGACGTTATCGATGCCGAGATAAAGACAGTCCACCAGAAGATATTCGGTTTCTTCTTTGGTAAATCCACCACAAAGAACATGCGGAACGGTATCCACATTATATTTATGCTGAATCGAGGCGCAGATTCCAAGCGTTCCCGGCCGCATTCTCGTAATTTTCCGCTCCATTAAACCATTTCCTTTTTCGATGTACACATATTCCTCACGCGACGTGGTAACATCGATGAACGGCGGCTTGAATTCCATCAGCGGATCAATATTCCGGTACAGATCTTCAATTCCGGTTCCCTTTGTTGGCGGTACAACCTCCAGCGAGAACAATGTGCGGCCGTTCGCTTTCCTGATGTGGTCAGTAATTTTCATAGTTATTCAATCCTGAAAAGGACATCTAAAATCGGATTTGTGTTCTATTATTCTGCGAGATTTGGAGAGAGCCATTTCCTGGCAAAATCGGTTTCAATATTCTTTCGCTGAGCATAATCTTCGAGCTGATCGGCAGTAATTTTACCGATACCGAAATATTTTGCTTTCGGATTAGCAAAATAATAGCCAGATACAGAAGCCGTCGGAAACATTGCAAGACTTTCCGTAAGTTCCACACCGATATTTTCCTGTACCTGTAATAATCTCCAGATGGCAGGTTTTTCCAGATGGTCCGGACATGCAGGATAGCCGGGTGCAGGTCGGATACCTGAATATTTTTCGGCGATGAGTTCTTCGTTCTGCAAATTTTCATTAGCCGCATAACCCCAATAATCGGTACGTACTTCATGATGCAGAAATTCGGCGTACGCTTCTGCGAGGCGGTCTGCTAACGCTTTTACCATGATTGCCGAATAATCGTCGTGATTGCTGTAATATTCAGCAGCGAGTTCTTCGGTTCCGAATCCTGCGGTTACACAGAATGCACCGATATAATCCTGTATTCCTGACTTTTCCGGTGCGATAAAATCCGACAGAGCGAGGTACTCTTTCCACTCAGATTTTTGATGCTGCTGACGCAAGGTGCGGAAAATTTCCTGCACATTTCCGGATTCATCCCTAACCAGAATATCATCCTGTTCGTTAGCATTTGCGGGAAAAATACCGAAGACGGCTTTGGCCTGCAGCAGTTTTTCTGTAATAATTTTGTCGAGCATGATCTGCGCATCCTGATACAGAACTTTTGCCTGTTCGCCGACAATTTCATAATCGAGGATAGCCGGAAATTTACCGAAAAGCCCCCAACTCCGAAAAAACGGCGTCCAGTCGATAAATGATATTAAATCTGTAAGATTCTGATTATGAACAACCTTCACACCTAAGTAGTTCGGTTTGAAGATCTTTTCGTTCTGCCAGTCGATTTTGAATTTATTTTTTCGCGCTTCCTGAATGGAAACATACTCTTTTTCAATTTGACGGCTCAGAAATTTTTCTCTGAAATCGGCATATTCCGTTTTAAGATTCGCTTTGAATTCAAGTTTATTTCCACTTAAAAGTGAACTGACCACACCAACTGCGCGTGAAGCGTCATTTACATGAATCACTGCATTGCGGTACTTCGGATCAATTTTCACAGCGGTATGCGCTTTGGATGTTGTAGCACCGCCGATCATCAACGGAAAATGGAGGTCTTTACGGTGCAGTTCGTCAGCGATATGCACCATCTCATCGAGACTTGGCGTAATCAATCCCGAAAGGCCGATCACATCGACATTTTCATCAATTGCAGCCTGTATAATTTTTTCGGCAGGAACCATTACCCCCAGATCAACGATTTCATAATTATTGCAGCCAAGAACTACACTCACAATATTTTTTCCGATGTCGTGCACATCACCTTTTACGGTTGCCATGAGAATTTTACCGTTCGATTTCCGGCGGGAATCTTTTTCTGCTTCAATAAAAGGCTGCAGATAAGCCACTGCTTTCTTCATCACGCGTGCCGATTTCACGACCTGCGGAAGAAACATTTTCCCGCTGCCGAACAGATCGCCGACAACGCCCATTCCGGTCATGAGATTTCCTTCAATAACTTCCAGGGGTTTCGTGGCAAGTAACCTGGCTTCTTCTACATCATCCTCAATAAAACGGTCAATTCCCTTGACCAAAGCATGCGTAATTCTGTCCTGCAATGGATTTTTGCGCCATTCCAGATCTTCAACAACTTCTTTTTTAGATGATTTATTTTTTTCAGAATAATCGAGAAGCCGTTCTGTAGCATCAGCTCTTCGGTCCAGCATGACATCTTCCACGAGTTCCAGCAGGTTTTTCGGAACTTCATCGTATACTTCGAGCATTGCCGGGTTGACGATTCCCATATTCATACCTGCCTTTATCGCATGATACAGAAAAAC
>JAEWOM010000031.1 GCA_023399675.1 Bacteroidota bacterium | reverse complement strand
CGGTTGCATTGGATAAACCGGCGCCTGTCGGGCTGAATGTATAAATCCGTAAACCGTCGGTAACAACGATTTCCTGTGTGTTTACAACGATATCCGTTATCGCACTGAATGTCTGCGCAACAGGACTGAACGTCGTTCCGTTCCCCACAAACATCTGATCGGCTGAAGAACAGGCAATCACTTCATTGGAATCTATTTGCGTGAAACTGCCGGTTAAAACCGTATTCCAGGTACTGTACACCGGAAACGTCACATCAATATCGTGTGCTTTGAGTCCGGAAGCCGTGGCCGCATAAACGCGCTCATCTTTTATGGTTGCTTCCAGCGCAGGTTCGAAATCATTTCCGGCAACAAAAAATGCAGACTGTGCGAATTCTTTTTTCCTGAGATCGAAAATGGAAACTCCGTAATTAACAGAAATAACGGCTTTATCACCCGAAATACTGATATGGTTTATTTTTTTATCTCCGTTGTAGCTCGGCGCAATCGGAATATCTACCGAAAGCGTCGTTCCGTTCGGAGTAATAACATCTAGTGCACCGGAGCGGTAACCAACCAGGCCTGTTTTCGTGACCGGATCAATATCAAAAGCGGTGATTTTCACTTCGTGAAGTCCGTTTGCCTTTGAAAGTTTCGTAATAACTCCTGTAGCCAGATCATAATAGAAAATGCCGTTCTCTGTTGCTGCCATGAGTTTTCCGTCAACTTCGCGGATGGCCAGCACATTGTTATAAGAAAACAGATCAATCCATTTTTTTGAAGTGATATTTTGAGCCGATAACGATACTGTCAATAGAAACGTAACGGCGATCAGGATAAATTTCTTCATCTTCATGCAATAATTTGTTCATTAATAACCTGATTTTGCCAGGTAATATTATTCACTTTCCGGTTTTCATCGAAAAAGAAATCGAGCCTGCCCAACAGCAGCCCTGCCCAGCCAACCTGATTGATGATCACGTTTTTGCCTGCGCGGTTCACGTAATTCTGAGGCTCCGGAAGGAAAGTATGGGTATGTCCGCCAAGAATGAGGTCGATACCTTCTGTTTTCGCAGCGAGCAGCACATCGGATATCTGATTGCCTGAATCGTATTTGTAACCAAGATGCGACAGGCAGATAACCAGATCGCATTTCTTATCATTTCTGAGAAAAGAAGAATAATGCTGGGCTGTTTCCACGGGATCCAGGTATTTGGTTTCCAGAAACTGTCTTTTGCCGACAAGCCCTTCCAGATTGATTCCGAGGCCGAAAATACCGACACGGATACCGTTTTTATTAACAATTCTATACTTGCTGTTCTGCCCGTCCAGAATCGTATTGGTAAAATCGTAATTAGACGTGATAAAAGGAAATTTTGCGTGTGGTTTCATCTTCAGGAAGCCATCGAGACCGTTATCGAAATCATGATTTCCCATCGTTGCAGCATCATAACCCATCATACTCATCAGCTTGAATTCCAGTTCGCCGCCAAAAATATTGAAGTACGGTGTGCCCTGGAAAATATCCCCGGAATCCAGCAGAAGAACATTGGATTCCTCTTTTCTTATTTTCTGAATCAGTGCTGCTCTGCGTGCAAACCCGCCCTGATTCGGGTTGCGCTGATAACTGGCATCAAAAGGCTCTATTCGGCTGTGCTGATCATTGGTATGCAGAATTGTCAGTTTTTTCGGCGCAGCAACTGCATTTTGTCCGAAAACCAAACCAGGCGAAAGCGTCAATGCTGCAGCTCCGGCTCCTGATATTTTAATAAATTGTTGCCTGTTCATTACTTATTATTCTTGTGAAACTGCAGCCGTATATCGGCGGGCGCCGTTACTTCCGGCATTTCTCTGAACTTCTGCACATACAGATCGCGAAGTTTGATTCCGGTAGAAATCATCTCTCCCCTTCCGAAAAATTTCATATTGTCACCACCCAGAGCAAGAAAATCTGACGTTGCAATATAATATGTTTTTGCAGGGTCAAGAATTTTTCCGTTGATAGTTTGGGTCTGCAGTTTACCGTTCTTTGTTTCTATTTTCAGCCCGGAAACCGGATTGTTTTTCTGTGTTTCCAGATAGTAATCGAAAAGATACTGAACATCTGATCCTTTCATTTTTACAATCACGAGTTCATTTTCGAAAGGCATAACTTCATAAATATGTCTTAAGAAAATATCCCCCACTCCTATCGTTGAGCGGATTCCGCCACTGTTGATTACCGCGGCATCTACCGCAGGTCTGTTGTTCTGCATACTCCACGCATTTGCCCCCTGCAATGTAAAATCTGCCAACAGATTACCGAGATTGCTGTTATCACCCTGTTTGTTCAAATCAACTGCTGTATGCGATATTTTCGCTTTCATCTGATCTTCGAGCGACTTTTTATAGGGCGCGATGGTATTAGCCACCGCAGCATCTTCCGGCAGATGTGCCTCAATCCGGATATTTTTCTGAGGCTGAACCTGCGTAATAGACTGCGCAACGCGGCATCCTGAAAGTACGAATACTGCGGACAGCAGCAGTAAAATTGTGCGACTCATCAAGGCTTTTTTATAAGATGTACAAATATAAGCTTTGGAAGGAAGAATTCGATTTTCTGCACCAAAATTCTTGCAAAAAAACTGTAAATTTGGCAGCATAATATGCATTTATGAACAAACTTCAAGGCGTAGGGGTTGCTTTGGTAACGCCCTTTAAAAGTGATCTATCTGTAGATTACGATTCACTTACCAAATTAATTGAACACAATATTTCCGGAGGCACAAATTTTCTGGTTGCTCTCGGCACCACTGCTGAAGCTGCAACGCTTTCAGCGGACGAAAAAAAATCCGTTGTTCAGCATATTATCACGGTCAATAACGGGAGGCTGCCCCAGGTACTGGGAATTGGCGGAAATAATACTGCAGAAGTGAAAAAACAGATCGAAGAAACCGATCTTTCCGACTTTGAAGCAGTGCTTTCCGTGTCGCCTTACTACAACAAACCGAATCAGGAAGGCCTTTACAGACATTATCAGGCGCTGGCAGAAACCGGACAAAAGATCATTATCTATAATGTAC
>JAEWOM010000261.1 GCA_023399675.1 Bacteroidota bacterium | reverse complement strand
CCACAGGACAGTAGCGGTATTGGAAGTGTTTCCTGGAAAGATATTTTCACTGATCCCGTTTTGCAGCGACATATTGATGATGCCCTGCAGAATAATCTCGATATCAGAATTGCGCTTCAGAATATCATTGCTTCCGAAGCATACCTTAAACAGAGCAAAGCAGCTTATTTCCCGACAATTAATGTAGGTCCGAATTACTCATTCAACACGCAGTCCCTCAATACGCAGTTCGGACAGATCATTGGTGCGCGCCGTTATATTAATCAGGTTGACATCACAGGAAATCTGAACTGGGAAATAGACATTTGGGGGAAACTCGCTGCGCAGGAAAGGGCAGAGCTCGCAAATTATCTCCGGACTGTTGCGGCACATCAGTCAGTAAAAAGCGATATTGTTGCAGGTTTTGCAACCGGATACTACCAGTTGCTAACATTCGACGAACAGGCAAGAGTTATCCGCGAAACCATTGCTGTAAGGAAAAAGAACCTGGAAACCACACAGGCATTAAAAGAAGCCGGTCTGCTTACAGAAGTAGCTGTGCAGCAAAGTCAGGCACTGGTTCTTAACGCCGAAAGTCTGCTCATCAACATAGAAGTGCAAACGGAACTTCTCGAAAATGCGTTGAGTCTTTTAAAAGGTATTCCTTCGCAAAGAATTGAAAGAACCGTCCTTTCTCAACAGTATTTCCCGGCAAATCCCGAACTTGGCTACCCTGTCAGTCTTCTTGCTAACCGTCCGGATGTTCAAATGGCAGAGTTTGATCTGATGCGCACTTTCGAACTGACGAAAGCAGCCCGCGCACAGTTCTATCCGACTTTTCGGATTACCGGAAGCACAGGTTTGCAATCCGTGGAAATTGATGAACTTTTCAGTGTGAGTTCCATCTTCGGAAATGTTGTGGCAGGTTTGCTGCAGCCTGTTCTGAACCGGAGACAGATTCGGACTCAATACGAAGTAAGCCTAACTGAACAGGAAAAAGCATATCTCAATTTCCGAAAATCGATATTGACGGCAGGGCAGGAAGTGTCGGACGCGTTAAAAACTTTCGAAGCGCAGGACCGTTTCATCGCCATTAAGAATCAGGAGTTGGAAGCTTATGAAAAATCCGTAAATTTCAGTCAGGAACTCGTGAACTACGGTATGGCTAACTACCTTGAGGTACTGAATGCATCAGTAAATCAACTGAATACCGAACTGACCATTGCCAACGCAAACTTTACGAAACTGCAGGCCGGTGTAGAACTGTACCGTGCTTTAGGCGGTGGCTGGAAATAAAAAAAACTGACCATGCAAAAAATTGAAAAATACCTTTCGGAAATTCTGCAGGTACCGTTTGACCAACTTCGGACCTGTTCTCCTTTTTACACGATCAAAGAATACCGAAAAGGCGATTTTCTGCTGAGAGCAGGAGAAGTGTGCCGACATAATTTTTTCGTTGAAGAAGGACTGCTTCGCATGTATTCCATCGATCAGCAGGGAAAAGAACACATCATTCAGTTTGCGCCGGAAATGTGGATCATGAGTGACCGCAGTTCTCTTTTTTTCAAGGAAAAATCCAAATATTTTATCGAAGCGGTGGAAGACAGCACCGTGCTGCTGTTAAGTCCAGATTTTTTTGTCGATATAAAAAAACAGTTCCCGGGCGCGGTTTCAGATAATGATCTGCTGCTGCAGCGGCATATTCTGAGCCTTCAGAACCGAGTCAATTCGCTTTTAGCCGATTCTGCAGAAAAACGTTATCTCGATTTCATCAAAATGTACCCAGACATCATGTCGCGCGTTCCGCAATGGATGGTAGCATCCTATTTGGGAATAACGCCTGAAAGTCTGAGCAGAGTACGCAAGGAACTGGTGCGGAAATAAACGATAATTCAGCGAAAATCAGATATTCGGAACCTTACTGATTTATTTTTTTACGATAATTTTACGAACTGCTGTTTCACCATCAGCGGTGATTTTACAGATATACGTTCCCGCAGGAAAATTTTCAACGGAGATGGTATTTGTGTCTTTCGTTTTCAGCATGATTCGCCCTTCAGCATTCAGCAGTTCCACTTCAAAATTGCGGATATTTTCTTTACCGTAACTGATGTTGAAGTGATTTGTAGCGGGATTCGGGAAAACCTCAATGCTGTTGGTAGCCGAATTCAGTTCATTTGTAGAAAGCGACGCGGAAGCAATGGCAAAATGCTGTAATGCACCGACTGCGGCTTTAGTAATATTGAAAACATACACAGGATCCATATTGGCAAAAGTGTCATTCGGCGTGTGCGCGACATTGCCGTGATTCACTTCATAAAACCCGGTAATCACTTCGCCATTGTTTTCGAAAGGAACATAATCGGATGCGTAAGCAGGTCCGAAAATAGTCTGCAGCGGCGAATAAAGCGCTGTACAGGTGGCCAGTTGCGATGCCATAGCCTGTGATGCTGCGTTATTTGTTGCGGGTGCACTCTGATCGACATCGCAGTAAACTGAATTGTTGTTTGCACCTGCAACACCGCCGACCTGATCCAAGTTGAAAACCACTCTGATATTCATTTTTGGCCATGTTGCATTTACCACATTGTTCACATAATGGGTGCTGCCGAGAAGACCCTGCTCTTCACCTGAAAAATGAATAAATTTAATCGAATATTCAGTAGGAACATCACGAAGAATTCTTGCAGCCTCCAATATGACGGACGTACCACTGCCGTTGTCATTTGCTCCCGGACCGTTTATTGTATCGAAATGTCCGCAGATGATCACAAAAGTATTCGGATACAGCGTTCCGGTTTTCGTAACAACGAGGTTTTTTGAAGAACCGAAAGAACCGAAAGTAAATGGGTCTTCCTGAATCTGAGCTGCTGTATAACCCATATTCTGGTAGGTATTCTTCAGCCAGTTCAGCGCATTATTATTGGCGGTAGAACCCGTAGTTTTTACACCAAATCCAATAAACTGCTGAAGCGAACTGTTAATGCTGCTTTGGGAAACCTGGTTTGCACGGTCTGCATAAGCCTGAATGAAAGTCTGTGGAGAAAACAGGGAGTTGATAGCGAGGGCTGCACAAAAAATGATTTTCTTCATTGGTGAAATTTCAGTGGTGAAAGATAAAAAATTCCCAAACGGGAAGTCTGGGAATCTAATATTGATAACAATAAAATGAATATTACTTTACTTGGTCAACAACAGCTTTGAAAGCTTCTGGATGGTTCATTGCAAGATCTGCAAGTACTTTTCTGTTCAGCTCGATGTTGATCTTTTTAAGAGCGCCCATAAACTGGGAGTACGACATACCGTTTTCTCTGCAACCTGCATTGATACGGGTAATCCATAATGCTCTGAAGTTTCTTTTCTTTTCTTTTCTGCCGCGGTATGCATACTGCATTGCTTTTTCAACGGCGTTTTTAGCGACTGTCCAAACGTTCTTTCTTCTTCCGAAATAACCTTTAGCCATTTTCATCACTCTTTTTCTGCGGGCTCTGCTGGCAACCGCGTTTACTGATCTTGGCATAATTTAAATTGTTTTTTTTGAATGCAGCGCTGTTTGTTTCACCAGACTTTCTGTGCTGACATCCAGGGTTAAATTTTTGAATTTTTATTTCTTATATACCTGATGATTTATAAAAACTACTTGATTGCTAGCTGACGCTTTACACTTTTTTCGTCCACGTTTGCAACGTAAGAAGTCTGCGTAAGATTTCTCTTTTGCTTCGTCTCCTTCTTAGTCAAAATATGGCTTTTGTAAGCATTTTTTCTTTTGATCTTACCGGTTCCGGTCAGAGC
>JAEWOM010000134.1 GCA_023399675.1 Bacteroidota bacterium | reverse complement strand
GCACAGGCCGAAGACAGCATCAAAAGAGCACAGGATACCGGATTTCACAATATCAGCATTGACCTTATTTACGGATCTCCCGTTTCAGGAACGGAAGTCTGGAAAGAAAACCTGCAGAAAGCCGTTATGCTTGATGTTCCGCATATTTCATCGTATGCATTGACGGTGGAGCCGAAGACTGCCCTGGAAAATTTGATTAAAACCAAGAAAATTGAAGCTCCAAATGATCAGCTGCAGCATGAACAGTATCAAATCATGTGTAACGAACTGAAGAGCAGCGGATTTGAACATTACGAAATCAGTAATTTCGCAAAGTCCGGTTTTTACTCCAGACACAATACTTCGTACTGGCAGAATAAAGCCTACCTCGGAATTGGACCTTCCGCACACAGTTTCGACGGACATAACTGCAGAAGCTGGAACATTGCCAATAATTCTCTTTACACAAAAGCACTGGCTCAGGGGAAATTACCTTTAGAAAAGGAAACACTCAGCGATGAGGAACGTTTCAATGAAATGCTGATGATAGGCCTGCGAACTGTTTGGGGAGTGGATTTAAATGATCTCGAAAATCGTTTTCCGGCTGAGTTTATCACACAGTTGAATCAAGATATAAAAGAAAAGCTGAACGGAAAGTTGCTGACTGTTGAAAACGGATATCTGAAGATTCCCGAAGAAAACTGGTTTCTCGCAGATGGAATTGCTTCAGATCTGTTCCGGTTGAAATCAGGTTATTAATGTAAATTCTGAACCAAAAAACTGTATTTTTACAGCAAATTTCACGTGTTGAAAAAGAAAAAGCAGGATTTTTCCCATTTGAACGCTTCGCAGCCTATTGGGATTTTTGATTCCGGTGTCGGAGGGCTTACCGTTGCCAAAGAAATTAAGCGTTTGCTTCCGAATGAAAACCTCATCTATTTCGGTGATACCAAGCATTTGCCATACGGTGAGAAATCAAAGGAAGCGATTACCGGATATGCGACACAAATTACGAACTTCCTGCTCGAAAAGGGCTGTAAAGCAATAGTGATTGCCTGTAATTCTGCAACGGCAAATGCACTGAATGAGGTGATGGAACTGGTTGACGGCCGCGTTCCTGTTATTGATGTAATCAGTCCTGTCGCAGAAAAAGTGGCATTCGAAATTCACAATAATGTCGGGGTGATTGCAACCAAGGCAACAGTAAATTCAGGTCTGTACAGAAAATCCATCCGCAAACACAACCGCTTCATCAAGGTGGATGAACTTGCTACACCGCTACTGGTTCCGGCAATTGAAGAAGGATTCAGAAATCATCCGATTACCCATGCTATTATATATAACTATCTGAGCAGTAATAAATTAAAAAATATAGAAACGCTGATTCTCGGCTGTACGCATTATCCGCTTCTGATGGAGGAAATAAAGCAGTTTTATGGTAACCGCGTCCGAATTATCGATTCGCCGAGCATAGTAGCCAATCAGCTTCGTATGATTCTTGAGCAGCATCACCTGCTGAACGACCAAAAAAATCCGGAATACCGTTTTTATGTTTCCGATGTCACGAAGAATTTCGAAAAGATTTCGCGCAAGATTTTCGGTAAGCAGATCAGCCTCGAACTGATGGTATTGTAATCATTGGAAAACAGAAAATCCGGGACTGTTCATAGATCAGTCCCGGATTATTTATTTTAATTGCAGCATTAACCTTTTTTGGTATGCGTGCTTTTCGGAGCTGATTTCGCCGCGGAAGTTGATCCTTTCACTTTTGGCGTTGCCGGCTTCTCCTGCTTCACGACAGCTGTCTTTTTCGCAGCAGGCTTTGCTTCCTGAACAGGTGCTTCTTCTGCAGCTTCAGCTTCCGGTTTTACGAAACTTTCTTCGGTAATATATCCTGCTTTATGCAGTGTGTTGTACCATTGTGCCAGTTTTTTCATATCAGAAACATATACACGGCCTTTATCGTAATTCGGCAATGCTGTTTCCATAAAATCGCGCAGTTCCGCATCGGTGGATTTATGCGAAATGGTCTCGGCAAAACTGTTGTCGGTTGCAATGCGGTGGAAAATATCGAAAAGCGGAACTTCTGTTTCATCGGTGTACATCGCGATGTTATCGAGCAGACTAACCTGGCTGCTGTTGCTGATGCTCACTTTCTTTTTGGTGGTTATATCTTCCACAATGAAACCGCTTTTCACCTGCGAAACCAGTTTGTAAAGTCCTGGTTTTCCGGAAATTGAAATGATTTTTTCTAACTCCATTATCTATTTTTTTTATTTGTAATCTGATTATTTGTTGAATCGCATTTTGTAATTCACATTAACATCACCCTGAACGATTTTGTTAAGTTTTCCTTTCACCAGTTTCTTTTTAAGCGATGACAGGTGATCGGTAAACAGAATTCCTTCAATATGGTCGTATTCATGCTGAATGACTCGCGCTCTAATGTCGGAATACGTCTCCCTGTGCTTCACGAAATTTTCATCGAGATATTCAATGGTGATGGTTTCCTTTCTCTTGATGTCCTCACGCACGTCGGGAATAGAGAGGCATCCTTCATTGAATTTCCATTCATTGCCTTCTTCAGACGTGATCTGTGCGTTGATGAATACTTTACGGAAATCTTTCAGTTCTTCTGCGATATCTGCGTAATCTTCATCATCAGCAAGAGGTGAAACATCCACACAGAATAAACGGATATCGAGGCCAACCTGAGGCGCAGCAAGGCCGATACCGCTTGCTCCCTGCATCGTATCGAACATATTATCGATCAGTTCCTTCAGTCCCGGGTAACCGAGCTCAATGTCTTTGCAAAGTTTTCTCAGCACAGGATCTCCGAAAGCTCTAATTGGTAAAATCATCTGTTAACCTGTTCTAAATAATTCTGTAATAATATTGTGGCACTCACTTTATCGATCAGTGCTTTGTCCTGCCGTGCTTTTTTGGATTTTCCGCTCTGGCTGATAAAAAATGATGCCATTTTGGAAGTAAACCGTTCATCAAGCCGCACTGTTTTTATTTTTGGAAAAAAGCTGCTGAATTTCTTTAGGAATTCCTGAATATCCTCTTCTACCGCCGAAAGATTTCCCTTTAAATCAGTAGGAAGGCCTACAACCACAGTTTCCACAGAATTACTTTTAAAGTATTTTTCCAAATATGCTATCAGTTCACCGGTCTCAACAGTTTCCAGGCCGCTTGCTATGATCTGCAGGTCGTCTGTTACGGCTATTCCGGTCCTTTTGAGGCCGAAATCCAGCGCCATAATCTGTCCCATGCTGCAAATGTAGAAAAAAAATAATTTTTGCCGCGAAGCGATGTTCACGGGGCGTTTTCCAATGACAGGCATATTTAAAAAATTGCAGTTTCAGAAAATAGTTATAACTTTATTTGCTAAACAATTACTATGAAGCATCTTATACTGGTTCGCCACGCTAAGAGCGACTGGCCTGAAAATACCGACGATTTCAACCGTCCTTTGGCTGACCGTGGCCTGGAAGATGCAGTTAATATGGCCAATTATCTGATGAATAACGGTATTGCCATTCAGAAGTTCGTTTCCAGTCCGGCAGTCCGCGCACTCAATACCGGCAAAATCTTCAACCAGACCTATAAGATTGCACTGGATACCGACAGGCAGTTGTATCATGCTTCAGAAAATAATTTTCTTTCCGTCATCCGATCTCTCGACGACAGCCTGAGTTCGGTAGCACTTTTTTCCCATAATAACGGGATTTCCAATTTTGCCAATTATATTTCGCAGGAAATTTTCATGTTTCCGACCTGCGGTGTTGCAGGATTTCAGGCCGACTGCAATCAGTGGTCTGAGTTTGAAGGTGCAAAAAAGAAACTGGTTTTCTTTTACGAGCCGAAAAAAATTAAATAAATTTCGTCACCTGCTACTTTTTCTTCTGTAAATCGAGATCTTCGAAATCAAAACTGAAATCGGTGATGCCTGAAATCGGCTTTATTTTTAAACTTTTTGCTTTTCCGGCGGTATCATAATCGAATGTAATTAATGCATCTGCATCGTAGCTGCGGTCGTCCCATTTGGCAATGTAACTGTCGGCTGAATAAGGAATCAGTTCGCCTTTCAAACGTGGTGAGGTGCGGCTCACAATTCTTAATTTTCTGCCTTCTTTTATCAGGTCTACATCGCCGAACCACGCATCATGATATGTTCCGGAAACACTTTTGAAATCAATCTGCGACTTTTTATCTTTTTGGAATTCTGCAGCTTTTGCATAGATATCTGCTTTTTCTTTATCAAATCCGGCATTTACTTTTGCCATTCTGTCCCCGTAGGTTTTCAACCAGTTTCGTTCAGGGATTCCCAGATAGCTGTCCTTAACAGTGTTGGTAATCGTGTTAAATGCTGCTCCGCTCTGTTGGTTTGTCAGTACCACAATTCCAAGCTTCAGATCCGGAATTACGGTAAACTGCGTCACGGTTCCGATCAGTCCACCGGTGTGCTGAATTTGTTTATGTCCTTTTACATCGCTGATGAACCAGCCCAGCCCGTACCCGTAAAAATCGGTGTCATAAGCTGATTTTAATGATGCCGGAACAGGAGCCGGCTGCTGAATCTGCCACAGTTGCTGAATCTGCTTATTGGAAACAAGCTGCTTACCTTCTTTAGTCTTAAAACCATTGATCAGAAACTCTGCCCAGGTCAGCATATCGGGAATGTTGCTCATAATTCCGCCGGCTGCGTTTGCCGTTTCATTCCAGTCGTGTGGTACAGCGATCGCTTTTCCGCTTACCGGTGCATGCGCGTCAATCTTATTGCTGATTTTCTGAGCCCTGTTGTAGCTGCCGTAGCTGTCCGTCATTCCTACAGGACGAAGAATTCGCTGTTCAATGAATTCCGCCCAACTCATACCTGATGCTCTCGTAATCACTTCTCCCGCAACGATGAACATAATATTGTTGTAATCCATCGTATTGCGAAAACTATGTTCGGGTTTCAGGTAGCGCACATTGTGAATAATATCTTTAATGGTATATGTACCACCTTCCGGGAAAAACATCAGATCGCCCTGTCCGAGACCCAGTCCGGAACGGTGTGTAATGAGATCTTTTACAGTAATCTCCTTTGTAACATAGTCCTCATACATCTTAAATTCAGGAATAAACTTGATCACTTTATCGTCCCAGTTCAGTTTTCCTTCATCGGCGAGCATGGCCAGTGCCGTTCCGGTAAAACCTTTGGAATTGGATGCAATTCCGACGAGGGTTTCGCTGTTCATAGCCCGGTTGGTCTTCAAAGATGCGACGCCATGGCCTTTCTGATAAATAACTTTTCCATCCTTGATAATTCCGACCGACATGCCCGGCACATCGAATGTTTTTTGAGTTTCTTTAATCAAACGGTCCAGTTCAGCATCTGAAATTTGCGCGAAAGTGAATGAGAAAAGAAACAGGATGACAATTGAAGCAGCTTTTTTCATAGAAATTCAAAATTTATCAAAGATAGCTTTTATTTCCTTTTTTAATATTTCAGCTGATATTTACGAATCATTCGGTAAAAGACGCATCGGGAAGTAATTTTTTTACCTTTGAAGAAAATCATGAAAGATGACTAAAAATCTCAAGGTAACGCTCTGGATTGTCGCGATTGTTCTTTTTCTCGGGCTTGGCTTTATGCTGTACAGTGTGATGCAGCCAAACAGTGCAGGAAACGGCATGACGGTGATCATTATGCTCGTGTTGGGTTTGATTTTGGGTGGTGTTATTGCTTTTCTGCTTTCAAGAAATTTCAAATCTGAGCCGCCAGTTGTCGCAGAAAATTCACATACTGTTGCGGAAAGCCTCCGCAAAGTGTTTAAAATAGTAAGTGCGGAAGGTCATTTTCAGGAAATTTACAACTACGAAGAAACGACCAAACTCCTCAATTTTATTCCTTCAAAGAAGAAGGCACTGGTTATTGTGCAGGCGAAAGTTCTTGTAGGATACGATTTTGAAAAATTAAAGTGGCAAATCGATGAAGAAAAACGGACGGTAAAGCTCACGCATTTTCCTGCGCCGGAAATTCTCTCTACAGAAACCGATTATAAATATTACAACATCGAAGAGCAGTTTTTTAACCTGTTCAGTAAAGATGATCTCGCGAAAATTCAGCAGAATTCCAAACAGCAGGTGATAGAAGCGGCTAAGAAATCGCACCTGCCTGAAGTTGCTGCAGAGCAGATGCGCACTTTAATGACCGAACTGCTCAGTTCCAAAAGTTTTTTGCTCGAAAATCCTTCCGTAATTACCGATGCGAAACTCATCGAAAATAAAGTCTGAAAATCTGTAAACAAGAATTGATTTCTTGTAAGTAAACTGATTTTTATTCATCGCATATTTGTAATGCAATAATGAAGTCAGTTATGAAACCTCTGTTAATCGCCTTTTCTTTACTTTTCAGCTTTTTCTGCAGTGCGCAGGAAAATGCGGAGTTCAGATTTGCGTATAATGAGAAAAGCGTAACGCTTCTGTCAACTGTTGAAGAAGTTTCCCATCCGCTTGACGAAGATGATGATCTCACTTTTACGGAGCGCCTGAACCTGTATATTGCGATGCATTTGGACGAAACTAAAGTTTTCGGTGAAGATAAAAGCAGCACTTTGCTTACGCTTCGTTTTTCCGAGTACGGGGTTCTCCAGGAAATCAGTACACTGGGAGAAAACGCGGTACTTAATAAAGCGGCAGAAAGCATTTTTTCGGATTTTGTAGGACACACGTTCCACAACACTGGCTCACAGGGTAATTTTGCAGTGGAATACAACATTCCAATCGTCATTAAACATTAAATTAATCAATACACAGTGATCTGTGAAATGCCGGCATAATTATTCGCCGGCATTTTTTATCTGCCTAATTTTTAATCACGTATTTTTGCACTTTCAAATTCAAAACAGCAACAGTTCATGATTTCAGCTCAGGGTTTAGGTCTTCACCATGCAGGCAACTATCTTTTTCGCGACGTAAATTTTACGATTAAGCGCTCAGATAAGGTAGGCCTCGTCGGAAAGAACGGCGCAGGAAAATCAACCTTACTGAAAATACTTTCAGGAGAAATCACTTTCTATGAAGGTTCTGTGGTACCGGACGGTAAAATTACCATCGGTTTCCTGAAACAGGATCTGGAATTTGTAAAAGGCCGGACGGTTTGGGAAGAAACTTTGCAGGCTTTTGAACAGATTAATGCCTGGAAAAATGAACTGGAAGACGTAAATGTTCAGCTGGCCACAAGAACCGATTACGAAAGCGACGATTACCACAACCTCATTCACCGGATGACGGACCTCAATGATCTGCTTCATCATCATGATGCCTACAATCTGGAAGGCGACATGGAAAAAGTGCTGCTCGGACTGGGTTTTAAGGCAGAAGATTTTGACCGGATCACAGATGAATTTTCCGGCGGTTGGCGCATGCGGATTGAACTCGCAAAACTGCTTCTGCAGAATAATGATCTGCTCCTTTTGGATGAGCCGACGAACCATCTGGATATGGAAAGTATCATCTGGCTTGAAAACTTTCTGAAGGACTATTCAGGGGCCATCGTACTGGTATCACACGACAAACAGTTTATGACAGCCATCTGCAACCGGACCTTCGACGTCAACAATAAAAAAATTGACGATTATAAGGCCAACTATACCAAGTATCTGGAACTTCGAGCGGAACGACGCGAAAAACTTGAGCAGGCAAAGAAAAACCAGGATGCAGAAATTAAGCAGATGGAAGACAACATCAACCGGTTCAGGGCTTCTGCAACGAAGGCGTCTTTCGCGCAGTCGCTGATAAAGAAACTCGAAAAAATAGAGCGCATTGAACTCGATAATGAAGATGTTTCGAAATTCAATATTCGCTTCCAGCAGTCGGTTGTTCCCGGCAAGGTTATTTTTGAGGCAGAAAATCTGGGAAAAGCCTACGGCACGAATCAGGTTTTTGATGATGTCGATTTTTTCGTAGAAAGAGGCGACAGAATTGCACTGCTGGGGCAGAACGGTCAGGGAAAGACCACGCTTGCCAAAATTCTGACAGGGCAGATCAAAGATTACAGCGGCGAATGGAATCTCGGTCATAATGTGAACATCGGTTATTTTGCGCAGAATCAGGAGGAAGTACTCACTCCGGGTAATACGGTTCTGCAGGAAGCCGAAGATGCTGCGACCGAAGAAACCAGACCAAGAGTCCGCGATTTGCTTGGAAACTTCCTGTTTTCGGGTGAGGATGTTCAAAAGAAAACACAGGTACTTTCCGGAGGTGAAAGAAACAGACTGGCACTTTGTAAACTTTTGCTGAGGCCGTTCAATGTGCTGATTATGGATGAACCGACGAATCACCTCGATATCCAGTCAAAGGAAATCATTAAAATTGCGCTCCAGAAATTTGAAGGCACGCTGATCGTTATTTCTCACGACCGTGAGTTTCTTCAGGGACTTTCAGATAAAATATTCGAATTCAGAGATGGTAAAATGAAGGAATTCCTTGGAACCATTGACGAATATCTCGAGTACCGCCAAAAGGAATCCATCCGTGAAATATCGATGGAGAAATCGAAACTCGAAGAAAAGAAATCGGGTGAGCAGAAGACCGTCGCGAAAGAACCGGAAACAACGCAGGTCTCCAATCATGCGCAAAATTCGAATACGGGCTTTATCAGTAAAGAGCAAAAGAATCTGCAGAACAAACTCAAAAAGACGGAGGAGAAAATCGCCGATTATGAACAGGAAATCGAACAGCTTGAAAATCTGTTCACCAAAACAAATCCTTCCGAAGCAGAACTGGAAAAATACGAACAGCTGAAAAACGAACTGAACGAAATGCTGGCGCAGTGGGAAGAAATTGCTGCGCAGATGGAAGCCTGATTCCGAATAAAATTTAGCTGTATATTTGCATTGGTGAAACAGGAAAAACGGATACGCTCGCTTATTTCTGCATTGTTTTTAGCAATGTACATGTTCGCTGCGCTCGTGTCAGTACATTTTCATCAGCATCAGCACCAGGATTCCGTTTCGGAACAGCAGATCAGCAAAACGGATAAAATTTTCTCAGAAGACCATTATGTAGGTGCTTCAGATAAATGTTTTTCCTGTCATTTGCTGTACAGTAATTTCTCTGAAGTGCCGTCCGATGTTACCATTCACTTTTCCTCTGAATGTCTTTTTGCCGAGCAGCATTTTGCATATCAGCAGAAGTTCGGGCATCTCAGTTTTGACAGCAATCTTCTGCGGGGTCCACCTGCTTTCTACCTGTAACAGGTCTATCTCAACATTTTCAGCACAGTAATTTTTACCTGTGCATTCTTTGCAGAACGGTCCGTTCTGTAGTTTTTTAACGTATAAATACCATATATGAAAGTATATTTCAGTCTATGGCTTATCCTTTTAGGGATGTTTAGCGCAATGGCGCAGCAAAAATTTCGGATTGAAGGAAAAGTTACCGACTTTCACAATAACGCCGCTTTGCCGGGAGCGCGAATCACGGTAGGAAACTTATCAACCGTTTCCGGCCCGTCGGGAAATTTTGTCTTTGAAAACATCACAGCAGGAAATTATCTGCTTACTGCAGCACATCCTGAATGTGAACCGTTTTCGGAGCAGATTACCGTCGACCGTTCACTGGAGATCAATATCAAACTTGAACATCACGTGGAAACCATCGAAGAAATACAGATTACCGGTGTACACCGAACTACCGGTTCAATTTCTGTGAATACGATTGATAAAACGGCGATTTCCCGTAATACAACCGAAAATTTGGGCAATTTACTGTCCTCTGTTTCGGGCGTTCAGACGATGAAGACCGGGAATAACATTGCAAAACCGGTGATTCGGGGTCTTTACGGAAGCCGCATTCTGATCTATAATAATGATGTAAGAATGGCCGAACAGGAATGGGGAGTTGAACACGCTCCAAGTGTCGATGCCAATGCTTTTGAGAGAATCAGAGTGATAAAAGGTGCCGGAACTTTAAAATACGGGGGAGATGCAATCGGCGGTGTTATCGCACTGGAACCGAAAAAATTTCCTGCGCGGGATACCATCATGGGAAGCGTCTCACTGTCAGCAATTTCGAACGGAAAAGGGGGGAGTTTAGGTGCAGAAGTGGCAAAAGTTTGGGAAGAAGGCTGGTTTGTGCAGAGCCAGGGAAATTATAAAAAGCTCGGTGATTTGGCTGTACCGGAAACTACGCTTCAAAACACGGGCGCTGAGGAGCATACCTTCAGTTTCGGAACCGGCTACAGATCTTTTGAAAAAGGTTTCCATGTTTCTTATAACGGTCTGTTTCAGGAATTCGGAATTTTTCGCGGTTCGCATCTCGGTGCAGCTGAGGATTTTGTGAATGCAGTAAATAACCAGCATGTGTTTAATACCGGAGATTTCAGTTACCGACTGGATAATCCGAAACAGAATGTAGATCACCACCTTGCAAAGGTTGAAGCGTTCAAACGTTTTGGCAACATCGGAAAAATCACGGCACAATATGCATTTCAGCTGAACCGCCGACAGGAATATGATATTCGCCGAGGTGAATACAGTCTGTTGCCTTCTATGGATTTGCGACTCATTACCCATTCCGGAAAACTCGAGCATCTCCTGGAACGAAGTAACTGGCAGCTCGAAAGTGGTTTGAATTTATCGGTACAGGATAATTATCCGAATCCCGAAACGAAAGCGCGAAGACTGATCCCGGATTATTACCGCTACGACGCCGGTGCATTCACCCATTTTCGCTACGATATCTCTGAAAAACTGAAAGCTGAAGCCGGAATCAGATATGATCTCAATATTTGGGATGCGTACAAGTATTATGACGAAAGTGAATGGGAAGAAAGATTCGCCGGTTTGTTTCCGCAGTTTGTTATCCAGGAAACCGGCAGTCGTGTACTCACCAGGCCTCAGTTTACATTTCATAATTTTTCGGCCAATGCAGGTTTCAGATTTAGGGTTGATGAAAATCTCTCCTGGCAGCTGAGTTATTCCCGTTCTTCACGGTCGCCGAATGCTGCTGAACTTTTCGCGGATGGTCTGCATCATTCCGCAAGTATTATTGAACGGGGCAATCTGTCAATAAAGCAGGAAAATGTAAATCAGATCAATTTATCGGCTGATTTACGTCTGGACTGGCTTTCCGGAATACATCTGTCGGTGAATCCTTATCTGTTACTCAGTGACAGTTTCATCAATCAGGTTCCGACCGGAGCGCTGCTGACAATCCGTGGCATTTTTCCTGTTTGGGATTATCAGCAGATTGAGGCCAGGATGTGGGGCGTTGATGCCGACCTCGAAGTGAATTTCACAGATAAGCTCAAATTAAACTCTGCATTCAGTTGGCTGCGTGGTGACGACCTCACGCATGACGAACCGCTCATCCTGATGTCCCCTTTAAAATTATACAATACCCTCGAATATAAATTTTTGCCGGAACGAAACGGATTTATCCAGATCGGCCATGCATTCACCGGATATCAGAACAGATTTCCGGAACGCAATTTTTCTGTTCCACTGCTTCAAAACGGCGTTTTGGTTCAGGAAGCAGTAGATGTAAGCACGCCACCCGCAGCATATCACCTGTGGAATTTTTCAGCCGGAACACGCCTGATTCAGAATCTGAGTCTGCAGCTTTCGGTACAGAATATTTTCAACACAGAATACAGGGATTACCTGAACAGATTAAGATATTTCAGTCCGGAAATGGGCAGAAATGTCATTCTCAGTATTAAATACAATTTCTAAAAATCAACAATAATTAAAATCCTACAAAAATGAAATTTTTAAAATTTTTTACCGCCATTATACTATTCACAGCAGTTTTATCATGCCGAAACAACGACATTCCGGAGGATATACACGAACATGAAGAAGTAAACAAAATAACGTTAACCATTACCGAGAATGGTACCACGAATACGCAGACAGTCAGCTTTCAGGCGGGAACCGGCGCAACAGCACCGATTAATCTCGAAAACGGGAAACTGTACAGTGTGAATGTCGGATTCTTTCATCATCATAACGGTGTGGATGAAGACATCACGGCGGAAATTATCGAAGAGAAAGATGAGCATTTCATCAAATATCAGTTTGGCGGAATTCAGGTTGAGGTGCTGCGCACTGCAGAAGACATCGTTCGTTCCGACCATGAGAAAATTGGTCTCAAGACACAGTGGACAGTTAATTCAGCACCATCCAATGCTGTAGCCATCGTGCAGCTTTTCCACGGTGCCACCACCGTTAACGGTTCAGATAATAATGGCGCCGGTAGCACTGTTGGAGGCGAAGCTGACGTTAATGCGCAGTTTACTGTGAACTAAATAGCCAAAAACGCCGGGCGCGGTAACCTGTTCTTTTCTTAAAAGTTCAGATTTATAGTTTTTTAAGGAAAAAAATTGCAAAAAAATCTTATTTTTGCACCTCTTAAATTTTATGAATAAACAATGAACGTAACTGCACAAAACCACGATGAGGTTAGTGCTTTGCTTACAGTAACTGTAGACAGAGCAGATTATAAAGATAAAGTTGAAAAGCAGCTTCTGAATTATGCTAAAAATGCACAGGTTCCGGGATTCCGTAAGGGAAAAGTTCCGTTGAGCATGGTAAGAAAGCAGTATGAAGCGCCGATTGCTTACGAAGAAATCAACAAACTGGTCAGCGATTCTCTGAATAAGTATGTCGAAGAAAACAGTCTGCGTCTTATTGGTCAGCCTGTTCCTCAGCCGGTAAACGATTTCGATCATAATGCAGAACAGCTTTCTGTTGCTTTTGAAGTAGGTTACGAGCCGGATTTCAAAATTGATCTGTCTAAATATGAGGCGCCTCACTATAAAGTGGAAGCATCCGACAAAGAGGTAAGCCAGTCCATCGAAAATATGCAGAAGCGTTTTGCAGAGCAAATTCCGCAGGACGAAATCGGTGAAGACAGCTATATCGGACTTGAAGTTGCACAGGTAGTGGAAGAAGATGCAGAAGGAGAACACAACCATCCACCGAAAAAAGTTACGGTTAACGCAGAAAACAAAGAAGCTTACGAACTGGTAAAAGACCTGAAAATGGACGGTTCTAAAAAGCTGACAAAAGCCGAACTTTTGGAAAATGAAGATCTGGCAAAGCAACTGGGTCTTTCAAAAGAAGAGCTGGAGCATATTCACCACGACGAAATTGAAGTTACAGTGAAAGATTTCTACGGTCTTAATAACCACGAGATCAACCAGGATCTTTTCGATAAAGTTTATGGTGCCGGCAATATCAATTCAGAAGAAGAGCTGAAAGAAAAAGTGAAATCGGAACTGGATGAGTATTTCCAACAGAATGCCGATGTTCATTTTGTAAATAAAGTGCTGGAGCAGATCACTGAAAAAGAAGAGGTGAAACTTCCGGAGACTTTCCTTACCAAGTGGCTGATGTTCAGCAATGAGCAGATCAAAACGGAAGAACAGGCAAAGGAAATCATGCAGAATGAGCGCCAGGTCATCAAAAGCCAGATTATAGAAGGGAAGCTTTTGAATGACAACGAGGTTAAAATGGAGTACGCCGATATCCTGAGTCAGGCTGAACTGATGGTAAGAAATCAGCTGGCAATGTACGGAATCCATCACCTTCCGGATGAAGAAGTACAGAAGTATGCTGCAGAAGTTCTGAAAGACCAGGAGCAGGTAAGACAGATTTCGCAGGAGGTTGCGATGGGCAAACTGAAAGATGTGATTCTGGAAAAAGCGACGAAAAAAGAAACAGTGATTTCACACGACGAATTCCTCGAAGTACTGAAGAAATAAATACATTTAATCCCGTAATTTTTTTACGGGATTTTTGTTGTATTTACTGTGCTTAACATTATCTTTGAAGCAGTAACGATTGATAAAAATAAATTAATGAAAAAAATTGTTTTGTCGTTTGTCCTCATGTTTTTCATGATGGCAGGCGCTATGGCACAGAACATTCCGGTAGATCCTGCGGTGCGCATCGGCACGCTGTCTAACGGGATGAAGTACTACATCCGGAAAAATACAAAACCGGAGAAAAAAGTCGAAATGAGGCTTGCTATCAACGCAGGTTCTATTCTGGAAGATGAAAACCAGAGAGGTCTCGCTCACTTTATGGAGCACATGAACTTCAACGGTACCAAAAATTTTCCGGATAATAAGCTGGTTGATTTTCTGCAGTCTATCGGTATCAAATTCGGGCAGCATTTAAATGCGTACACCAGTTTTGATGAAACAGTGTACATGCTACCGGTTCCCCTGGAT
>JAEWOM010000128.1 GCA_023399675.1 Bacteroidota bacterium | reverse complement strand
GTTCTGTACAGTTTCGGTTCCACGATATTTTCATTTCTTTCGTAGTTTTTCCGCGTTGTGCACGAAAAAACCAGCGTCAGAAGGAGCATTACAGCTATTATTTTGTTTAATTTCATTCTTCTCTTTTTTGAAAAATAAGCAAAAGACATTATTCGCTGGTATTCAGAGTCTGTGTATCTATTGGTTTCACTTTTTCCTGAAGTCTCTGGAAAATAATGTACAGTACAGGAATAGCAAAAACTCCGAAAACAGTTCCAATGAGCAATCCGGCAGCAGCACCCGTTCCGATACTTCTGTTCGCGACCATTCCGATTCCGGAAGAAAAAACGAGCGGTAACATACCGAAAATAAATGCGAATGACGTCATTAAAATCGGTCGTAATCTGGCCTTGGCTGCATTAATCGCAGAAGTTTCAATGCTTTCGCCGTGGTGTCGTCTCTGAACGGCAAATTCTACGATCAGAATCGCATTCTTCGCTAAGAGTCCGATCAGCATGACAATGGCAATCTGAAAATAAATATTATTCTCAAGTCCAAACACACGCTGTCCGAAATAAGCACCGATAACCCCTAAAGGAAGTGAAAGAATTACGGCAAACGGCAGAATAAAACTTTCATACTGCGCGGCAAGAATAAAATAGACAAACACAAAACTCAACAGGAAAATAATGTAGGTCTGCGCTCCGGCTTTCTGTTCTTCTTTGGAGAGACCGGTAAGTTCCACGGTGTAATCACCAGGTAAATGTTGCGCAGCAGTTTCTTCCAGTGCGGTAATCGCATCTCCTGTCGAATAACCCGGATTGGAAGATCCGGTAATGTTTACCGCAGTAAACAGGTTATATCTTTCGATGGACTGCGGTCCGTAGGTTCTTTCCATGGTGACGAACTGAGAAATCGGTGTCATTTGTCCCGATTCTGTTCTTACGTAATACTGATGCAGATCGTCCGTGCTTTGCCTGTCATCCGGTAAGGACTGGATCATTACCCTGAACTGTTTTCCGTATTTGGTGAAATCAGAACTGAAAATTCCACCGACATAACCCTGCATTGCACTTAAAATGCTGCTTACTGATACGCCGACTTCTTTCGCTTTCGGAACATCAATTACCATTTCATACTGCGGATAACCGGTGCTGAAAGGAGCAGATGCAAACTGGATCTCCGGTCTCTGCATCAGCGCACCGACAAAATTCTGTGCAACGCTGCTCAGTTCCGTCAGTTCATTACCTGCCCTGTCCAGAATTACGGCAGAAAAACCGTCACTGGACCCGAAACCCCGAACACTTGGAGGTGAGAAGAAAACAATTTTTGCATCCGGAAATTTAGCTGAAATACCGAACAGTTTCTTAGTAATATCTGCATCCGACTGTCCTTCTGCGTCATATCTTTCGTCAAAAGGCTTGAGTCTGACGAAGGCCTGACCCACGTTGGAACCGCTCCCCGACATAAAACCGCGGCTTGCGGTAAAGGTAACGTTCTGCACCCCCGGAATTTTTTCGGCTTCAACCATCAGTTCGCGAAGCACGGCATATGTACGTTCCATCGAAGCGCCCGGCGGAAGAAGAACATCCGTAAAGATAATACCGCGGTCTTCCTTCGGAATAAATCCGGTTTTGATGGTGGAATTTGCCCACCAGAATGTCAGTCCGCCGGCAACAAAGATCAGTAAGGTTACCCATTTATGCTTGAACAGAAAATTGAATGAATTGCCGTATTTTCTGGTTGCTGCATTGAACCCACTGTTAAATTTGTAGAAGAATTTATCTTTCAGGTTCATTTCTGCATATTCCTTATTCGTATGATTTGACTTTAAGAAAATTGAACATAACACCGGACTTAAGGTCAAGGCGTTTACTGCAGATATGAGAATGGAGATAAGCAGTGTAACACCGAACTGCTGGTAAAAAACGCCGGCAGGTCCCGTCATGAAAGTTACCGGTACGAACACGGCAGCCATCACAAGCGTAATGGAAATAATAGCACCCGTAATTTCATCCATCGCTTCACCGGTCGCTTTTTTTGCATTATCGATTCCCTGCTCCATTTTCGCATGCACCGCTTCCACAACAACGATGGCGTCATCCACTACGATACCGATCGCGAGTACCAGAGCAAACAGGGTAAGCAGGTTTATGGAGTAGCTTAATAAATTCAAAAAGAAAAAAGTACCGACGATGGAAACCGGAACGGCAATCGCAGGAATCAAAGTGGAACGGAAATCCTGAAGGAAAATAAACACCACCAGAAATACGAGCACAAAAGCCTCGAGAATGGTATAAATTACTTTGCTGATGGATGCCTCAAGAAAGTCATTGGTATCAAAGTTAATGGTATAGCCAACGCCTTCCGGAAGTGTTTTTTCGGTTTCCTCGAGAAATACTTTTACGTTTTCAATAATCTGCTGTGCATTGGATCCAGGTGTTTGAAAAATACCCATGGAAATGGATCTGTTCCCTGAATTTTCACCAATGGAATTGTAGCTTAACGCATCCAGACTTATTTCGGCCACATCTTTTAACCGCAGATGCTGTCCGCCTCCCAGCGATTTTAAAATGATATTTTCGTAGTCTTCTACTTCATCGTATTTTCCCTGATAGCGGATAACATACTGAAACGAAGAACCGCTGTTTTCACCGAGCTGACCGGCAGCTGCTTCCCTGGACTGTTCGTTGATTGCGTTGCTTACTTCGGTAGGTTCCAGTCCGTAAGTGGCCATTTTCGCAGGATCGAGCCAGACTCTCATCGAATAGGTTTTACCGCCAAATGCCTGCGCATCACTCACCCCGTTAATCCGTCGGATTTGCGGCGTAATATTGATATTGAGAAAATTCTGCAGCCAAACTTCATTCAAAGTCGGATTCGACGTATAGAATGAAAGGAACATCAGCGCACTGGAATTCTGTTTGGATGTGGTGACACCCGATCTGGTAACTTCCGTCGGAAGAACCGGCATGGCGCGCTGTACTGCATTCTGAACGTTTACAGCGGCGATGTCTGCATCAATACCCTGCTCGAAAAATACTGTAACCGATGCTGAACCGTTATTTCCGGCACTGGACGAAATATAGTCCATGCCTTCCACACCGTTCACCTGTTCTTCAATCGGTATAACCACCGAATTAAGAACGGTATTTGCATTTGCTCCAGGATAATTCGCCGAAACCCGTACCGTTGGCGGTGCAATTTCCGGATACTGCGTTACCGGCAATGCGTAAAGACCCAGTATTCCCAAGATGACAATCATAATGGAAATTACCGTAGAAAGTACCGGCCTGTTAATAAACTTTTTTACCATAAAATTTAACGGATTTTCAGAGCACTTGCTCTAAATACTTCTGCTGCATTTATTTTTTCAGAATTAATCTGCAAATACCGGCACAATAGCATCGGTGATTTCGTTGATTGTTTTCAGTTCACCTTTCACCGGTGTTTTGTCTTTCAGTGTTCCAACACCCTGTGCAACCACCGTTTCACCGTTTTTCACACCTTTATTGATCAGTACCAGATTGTCCACACGGTCAGTAACTTCGATCACCTGATTCCGTGCCGTATCTTTTTCAACCTTGAATACGTAAACCAGTCCCTGCTGTTCGTAGGTGGCACTTTCTGGAACGACCATGATATTGTCGTACATTTTCGGAACCAGTATCGTCCCTGTATTTCCGTTACTGAGCAATTTCTGGGGATTCGGTAATGAAACGCGGAACTGGATGGTTCCTGTTTGCGGATCGATCTGCCCGGTTACGGCTTCAACACGACCTTTTTCGGGATATATATCTCCGTTGGCCATTCTGAAATCAACCATCGGCATATTTTTCAGTTTTTCGGGAACTGTTGCGCCGAATGAATTCTTGAGAAAATCCAGATATTCTTTTTCATTCATCGAAAAATAGGCGTAGAGTTCACTCGTGTCAGAAACAGTGGTGATTGGCGTCTGATCTGAAGGTCCGACCAAACTTCCCGTTCTTAAATTAATTTTACCGACCACGCCGGAAACCGGTGCCGTAATTACCGAATAATTGACATTAGCCTGCACACCCTGATAATTGGCTCTTGCCTGTGAAACACCGGCATCTGCCTCCTGCCTTGCCGCTTGTGCTTGAGCAAGTTGCGCCTGAGCTCTTGCGAGATTTGCCTGTGCCGTCTGTAGCTGGACGCTGCTGATGATATTTTTATCGACCAGAGGTCTCAGCTTGTTCACTTCAACCTGTGCTGCATTCACGGCTGCCTGCGCTGCTTTTACATTGGCATTTGCAGCCGAAACGGATGACTGTGCTGCACCGATTCCTGCTCTGGCTGCAGAAGCACTTTGTGTAAGTACATCGGTTTCCAGGCGGAATAGAGGCTGACCTCGCTGCACATACTGTCCTTCATCCACAAGAACGGCGGTAATGTAGCCCTGAATTTTTGCACGGACATCATTATTTACGCGCCCTTCTACCGTTGCAGGAAATTCACTGTAACCTGTAACATTACGGCTTTCTACTTTTACTGTTGCAACAGTTTTCGGTCCCTGATTGGCCGGAGCTTCTTCCTTCTTGCAGGAAGTAAACACGGCTAATGATAATGCGGCCGCAAAAAGAGTATTCCTGCTTTTCATAATTTATCAAGCGAATTTTCCATTATTTCTATATTTTTAATCAGCATTTCCCGATAGTGCTGATATTTCTCCGAATTTTGTCCATTGAAATCCTGCAGTCGGTCGAGTATGGAGACTTCCTCCTTAATGTTGGAAATAATTTTTTCAAATTTAAGTTTTCCGTACTCTTCGTTTATTACAAAATTACGTTTTCGTTCCCCTATTTTGGAGTACTCTTTCAGCAGTTCCATCTGAAGTAACAGGCAAAGGCTGGTAGACACCGAACTTTTGCTGACCTGAAAAATATCCATCAGCTCTTCGAACGTAACTCCCTGCTTTTCGACATCGAAAAACAGGTAGCAGTAGATCTTTGCTGCCAACGGAGGAAGATTAAATAATCCGGTATAATACTGTACGAGATCATGAAACAGTTCCTGGTCTATTTCAAATTTTTTCGTCATAGTTCGCAAAGATAGCAAACTTAGTTCGGTTAGTTCCGAACGTATTGTTCAATTTTGAAATATTAGCTAAATTTAACTTCATTTTTAGGAAATAATCAATTGTAGAAACGGGTGAATTCAGAAAAAAGATCAGAATTTTTGTAACCTCACTCCCATCGGAAATGGAGATATTTGAATTCTTAAACCTTATCAAAAATATGTTCTCCAAACAGGAAGCACAACAGCTGAAGACAGAATTCTGGACGGCTTTCGGAAAGAGCTTTCCGAGAAAATGGATTCTTTACGATACCAAAATCAAAGATTTTTCATTCAAATTTTTTGCTGATAATAAGAAAGCTGAAGTTTCACTGGATATTGAGATGCGGGATGAAGTGTTTCGCAATGCCTATTTCGAGAAAATTGAGTCACTGGAAAACATGCTGCCCGAATATATCGGCACTTTCGAAAAAGACGAATACCTGGTTTTGGAAAACGGAAAAACCATAAGCCGTTATTGGGTGGTACTGCACGGCGTTGCAATTTACAATAAAAACAGCTGGCAGCAAATCTTCGAATTTTTTGTTGAAAAAATGGATGGTTTCGAACGGTTATTTTTCGATTTCGAGGATTTTATAAAGGAGGTTTAAATGAACTTCTGCTCCAAAAAAGACAGAAAGAAAACCAGCGCAATCAGAACGCAGAATATTCCAATAAAGATAACGCCATAAGATTTATAATAAACTTCCACATTCAACAGCCTTGCTATGCCTTGAGACCTGTCTTTGAAAGGGTCATAATCTTTTCCAGACCGGTTTTCAGTACATCAGACATTTACTCAAACTTCCTTTTCCGCAACCAGAAAAACAGCGCACCCAAAGCTCCGATGATTACCAAAGGCAGCACCAAATTGATCCATTGCCAGGTCGTTTTTT
>JAEWOM010000119.1 GCA_023399675.1 Bacteroidota bacterium | reverse complement strand
GCAAAGCGCTTACTCCAAAATTGAAATGCTGAAAGCAGCGGTTTCCGGCAGAAACGTTGAGATTGAGCCTTCCGTAAAATATTACAGCCGGATGGTTATTTATCAGCAGAGAATCATCTCGTATTCCGTAACCTGTCTGATTTTCTTTCTCATCGGTTCCAGTTTGGGTTCAATTATACGAAAAGGCGGAATGGGATTGCCGGTGGTTATTGCGATTGTTATTTTCATCATCTTTTATGTACTGAATCTCACCATAGAAAACCTGTCGTGGGCAGGAAAAATCAATCCTTATATTGGCAGCTGGATTCCGAATGCAGTACTGTTTCCGTTCAGTATCTGGCTCACTTACAGCGCGCTGACAGACTCCCAGTTATTTGATCTGGAGAAATACAAGGCGCTGCTAAAACCAATTACCAGACGATTTACGAAAAACCGCGAGCACAGCCGATATCAGTAAGCGCTCCGAAGGTTTGCGGAGTTTTCGGGAAACAAAAAACCCGAAATGCCGACCGGGAGGTCTACACTTCGGGTAGATTTTTTGAAACGAATCTTCTTTCTTAGTGGTTGTGCCCGGAATGATCGTCATGATCATCATGGCCGGCACCTTCCGTGTCTTTGCACAGACCGACCAAACCGTGATACGTATCGTGTGTTTTCGCAAGCTGCGCAGTAAGTTCCTGATCGGAAATTCCGTTTTTTACGCCGCGGTTTACCTTCTTCGTGTCTTTCACAAGATTTCGAAGGCCTTTCTTCACTGCTTTTTTGTCATTAATTTCTCCTGGAATTGCAGACGCTTTCCATTGTTCTGCTTTTGAAACCAGTTCCATGCTGCGCATTTTAATCGGCTGCATATCGCCTTTTTCTGCGGGATGCCAGGTGGCACTCATCACGGTGTGAAAATCTTTCTGCTGCTTCCAGTTAGCCATTTGAGCCAGAGCAAAATTCGCTGCACCGAAAACCAGTGCGAAACCGAATACCAGACTGCTTTTTTTCATATTTGATAAATTTAACAGGGAATCTGTGTTCCGGAAGGAATCACGGAATTCTTCTTCAGCACGACAATACCGTCCTTGATGCTGTAGGTATCAAAATCGCCGTCCGGAAAATTCTTACTGCCAATAATTCGAACATTGTCACCAATCGCGCAATTCTTGTCGATGATTGCCTTGTCGATATAGCAGTATTTTCCGATGCCGATATTCGGCGTTCCGTTTGCGTCATTTTCTATGATTTCGGAAGTAGGCTGATAGTAATCAGCACCCATGATATAGGAATTCATAATGGTACTTCCTTTGTCGATGCGTGTTCTGTTTCCGATGATCGAATTCTGAACTTTGTCCGCCATGATGATACATCCGTCAGCAAAAAGCGCGTGCTGTACATAACTTCCGAGAATTTTGGAAGGAGGCAGCATTCTCGCACGGGTGTAAACCGGTGTGGAACTGAATAAGTTGAATTTCGGGAAATCGCCGCAGAGATCGATATTCGCTTCGTAGAAACTTTCGATGGTTCCGATGTCTGTCCAGTAGCCGTCATATTGAAAGCTCAGGGTTTTGTAACCTCTTTCTATTCCGTTCGGAATTAATTCTTTACCGAAATCGTCTCCTTTATCTTCATCAAAAATCTTCTTCAGCACCTTCTTATTGAAAATATAAATTCCCATGGAGGCGAGATATTCTTTACCTTCTGCTTTGCTTTTATCAGAAACTTCAGAAGTCCAGTCCCCCAGTAAATCAGAAGACGGTTTTTCAATAAAATCTGTAATGGTACCGTCGTCATCAGCTTTCAGAATTCCGAAACCGGTTGCATCCTTCGCATTTACAGGAATGGTTGCTATGGTGATATCGCCTTCATTTTCACAGTGGAAATCGACCATTCTGCGGAAATCCATCTGATACAGCTGATCACCGGATAAAATCAATACATAATCGTAATCGTACTTATCCATGTGTTTCATGCTCTGGCGCACGGCGTCGGCCGTTCCCTGATACCAGCTGTCGTTTTCAACATTCTGTTCTGCAGCCAGGATATCTACAAATCCGCGGGAAAAAATATCGAAGTGATATGAATTCTTGATATGCGCATTAAGTGAAGCAGAATTAAACTGCGTAAGGACCATGATTTTGTTGTAGCCGGAATTCAGACAGTTGGAAATAGGGATATCAACAAGTCTGTATTTTCCGCCGATCGGTACAGCAGGTTTGGATCTGGAAAAAGTTAAAGGGGAAAGCCGCGTACCACGACCGCCACCCAGGACTACAGAAATTACGTTTGGTTTCATATAATTTTCAGTTCTATTTTGTGATTTGTTTTGAATTAGCTTCTCCTACAATTTACGAAAAAAAGCAGGCAGAACGCTATTCTATTTCTTATATAAAGTTACATAATTTGCTGCTGATTTCTCCCAGGAAAAATCAAAATTCATATTGGCATCTATGAGTTTGGTCATAAACTCATGGTTATAATAACAGCCGAGCGCCCGATGAATGGCGTGAACCGCATCATCAGCTGTAGCACTTCCGAAATGAACACCTGCACCGCCCGTAGAAACATCCGGCACCGT
>JAEWOM010000062.1 GCA_023399675.1 Bacteroidota bacterium | reverse complement strand
GGAACTGGAAGATTTTCTGCTCACGCATGACGCAATCGAAAGTTTTGAAATATAAGTTGTAACAACTTTCTCTTTCACTACTTCATCCTGATTGGGAAAACTAAATATAAAAAAACGGGCATTGGCTGCCCGTTTCAATTTTTGATTATTCCTAATTTTTACAAAGTTTCCTTCAGCCATCCGAAAAACTCGCGCTGCCAAACCAAAGCATTATGCGGTTTCAAAACCCAGTGGTTTTCATTCGGAAAATACACAAATTTCGATTTGATGCCCTTGAGCTGAGCCGTCTGGAAAGCCTGATTTCCCTGTTCGTACGGAACCCGGTAATCGAGACCACCCTGAATAATCATAATCGGCGTATCCCAGTTCTGTGTATAGTTGCTCGGATTGAATTCTGTGTAAGCCTTTGGTGTAGGCTGATCCCAAGGTGCGCCGATATCCCAGTTGGCAAAAAACAATTCTTCAGTGGTTCCGTACCAGGATTTCATATCGAAAAGTCCGTTATGCGAAATAAATGTTTTGAATCTGTTTTCGTGAACTCCGGCCAGCATATAAACACTGTAACCACCGTAACTTGCACCAACTGCTCCCATTCTGTTTCCGTCAACAAAAGGCAAGGTTTTGGCATAATCTGCAGCTGCAAGATAATCGCGGATGGCCTGTCCGCCCCAGTCTTTAGAAATATCTTCATTCCATTTCGTTCCCCAACCCGGCATTCCGCGACGGTTTGGCGCTACGATGATATAACCGTTGGCAGCCATCAGCGCAAAATTCCAGCGCGTGGAAAAATATTGAGTAAGCGCCGATTGCGGACCACCCTGACAATACAGTAGAGTTGGATATTTTTTAGCCGGATCAAAATTCGGCGGATAGAAAAACCAGACACCCATTTCCTTTCCGTCGCTGGTTTTTACCATTTTCAGTTCACTTTTTGAAGGTGACAGATTTTCATAGGTCGCCTTATTTACCGCCGTCACCTGCGTCATAGCTCCGCTTCTCTTATCTACAGAAAAAATATCGGTGTTGTGGTTGATGTCGGTTCTGGCAACAAGGATTCCATTTTTTCCTTCGGCTATAATCTCGTTCACATCAAAATTTCCCTGTGAAATCTGCGAAACTTTGTGGTTTTTCGGATTTACAGAAAACAATTGTTTCGTTCCGCGATAGGCAGCCGTGAAATACAGTATTTTCGAGTCTTTGCTCCACGCCACATCTCCAGTCACGCTTTCAGTCCAACCGTCGGTCAGGTTATTTTTCACGCCGGTTTTCCAGTTCATGATCACGATATCATTTTTATCTGATTCATATCCGTCGCGCTTCATGCTTTGCCAGGCCAGAAAATTACCGTCCGGAGAAAACTTCGGATTCACGTCATAACCCATCATTCCTTCGGTCAGATTAGTTGTCGTTCCGGAAGCCACGTCATACGCGAAGATATCCGAATTGGTTGTCTGCACATACTCGCGGCCGCTTTTTGGCTTCACAACGTACAGTAATTTAGACGAGTCCGGGCTCCAGATAAAATCTTCACCTCCTCCAAACGGACGCAAAGGCGAATCCCATGTTTTTCCCTGCAACAGATCTTTTGCATGGTCAGTTTTTTGTGAAGTACTGACCACAAAAACATGGTTGTACTTCCCTTCATTCCAGTAATCCCAATGTCTGTGATTAAGATCGGTGTACACCTGTGCCGTGGAATTGGGGACATCATCGTAGCGATGCTTACCCAACACTTTTTCTACCTGAACCTGTCTGCTGAATGCTATCTGCTGGCCGTCCGGAGAAACCGAAATATTATCGGCATCGGCGAGTTCATAAAAAAGATTCCAGCTCTTTCCGGAGTCTTTTGAAATAAATATCTGATTTCCTTCTGATGCATACAGTCCGTTTCCATCCCATTGAATCACCGATTTCTTCCCCAAATTAATCTTCTCCGATTTTCCTGTGTTGATATTGAGCAAGAATTTTTCCGTGTTAGTCTTCTCCGTTTTCAGGTCGGTTTGTCCGACACCGTAAATGAGTGTTTTATGGTCCGGATCTACAGTCTGAACGTTCAGTTTCTTCAGCGTCCATAAAATTTCAGGAGTCATCACCTGTTGTGCGTTCATAAGAAAAGGGGCTGCAACAGCCAGTAAAAAAAGTTTCAGTTTCATAATTTATCGGGTATTAGCTACCAAAACCACGAATTTAAAAAAATATTCTTCGGGCAGCGAATTTCGGAGCAAATTAGCACGAATCGGGTTTCAACATTCAATGACTTGAATCAAATTTCTATATTTGCATGATATGGAATACAATACCGACAGAACAAGACTGCACATGCCGGAATATGGCCGGCTGATTCAGCAACTGGTAGAGCGCTGCAAAGAATTGCCTACGAAAGAAGAACGCAATGAGATGGCGGTGGCAATAGTGGAATTTATGGGGCAGCGCAATCCACAACTACGCGACGAAGAAAATTACAAACATAAACTTTGGGATCATCTTTATATTCTGGCAGAATACGATCTGGATGTGGATGCACCCTATCCTTTTCCAACGATTGAAGAATTACAGGAAAAACCCAAAAAACTGGAATACCCGAAACTGCAGGGTGATTTTAAATTTTACGGTAAGAGCATCCTTCAGCTGATTGAACTTGCCATCCAACGTGAAGATGGTGATGAAAAAGCAGCACTGATTGAAGTGATTGCGAACAACATGAAAAAATCCTATAACATCTACAATAAGGAACATGTGACAGATGATGTCATTTTCCGTCATCTGAAAGAGCTTTCGGAAGACCGCCTCGATCTTACCGGTATCGATTCTCTCGAAAAAAGTAAAATTTACACATCCAACCGGAATAAAAACCAGAAGGGTCAGTACAACAATCAGAATAACCGGCACCGAACCCACCAAAAAAATCAGCAAAACAAAAACAGACGCAAGCCATGAGCGGAACTTTTCAGATCAGGGGCGGAAAGAGATTACATGGCGAAATAACTCCTCAGGGTGCGAAGAACGAAGCGCTGCAGATTCTTTGTGCAGTACTGCTGACACCGGAGGAAGTACGTGTAAAAAACATCCCCGATATCCACGACGTAAACCGTTTGATTGAAATCCTGGGTGATTTCGGTGTGAAAGTCACGAAGAATGGTCACGGCGATTATACCTTCAAGGCGGACGATATCAATTTTGATTACATCAAATCGAAGGAATTTAAAAAAGACGGAGCCAAACTCCGCGGATCAATCATGATTCTGGGGCCGATGCTCGCAAGATTCGGTGAAGCCTATATGCCGACTCCGGGCGGCGATAAAATCGGAAGACGCAGGCTCGACACCCATTTCCAGGGATTTGTAGAACTCGGTGCTGAATTTCATTATGACGATGAAGAATATTTCTACACGCTGAAAGCCAAAGAACTTACCGGAAAATTCATCCTGCTGGAAGAAGCTTCGGTAACCGGTACCGCGAACATTATCATGGCGGCAGTTCTTGCCAAAGGAAAAACCAGAATTTACAATGCCGCGTGCGAACCGTATCTGCAGCAACTGTGTAAAATGCTGAACCGGATGGGCGCGAAAATTTCCGGAATCGGATCTAACCTGATCACGATTGAAGGGGTTACACAACTGCACGGAACGGATCACACGATGCTTCCCGATATGGTTGAAATTGGTTCCTGGATTGGTCTTGCAGCCATGACCAAATCGGAAATGACGATCAAAAATGTTTCCTGGCCGAACCTCGGAATTATTCCGAATGTATTTCGAAAACTCGGAATTCAACTCGAAAAATCGGGCGACGATATCGATATTCCTGCTCAGGAAAATTACCGCATTCAGAAATTTATCGACGGTTCGATTCTATCTGTTTCTGATGCACCCTGGCCCGGCTTCACACCGGATTTGCTTTCAATAGTGCTCGTTGTGGCTACTCAGGCAAAAGGTACGGTGCTGATTCATCAGAAAATGTTTGAAAGCCGCTTGTTTTTCGTAGATAAACTGATCGATATGGGAGCACAGATTATACTTTGTGATCCGCACCGCGCAACAGTTGTTGGTCTCAACCATGAATCGCCGCTGAGAGGAACCACGATGGTTTCCCCGGACATCAGAGCCGGAAATGCGTTGCTGATCGCAGCGCTTTCTGCAGAGGGAAAATCAATTATTCATAATATTGAGCAAATTGACCGCGGTTATGAAAACATCGACGGACGGCTGAAAATGCTCGGAGCCGATATCGAAAGAATTTAAAAAAAAGAATGCAGCGCAGAGCTGCATTTTTAGTAATATCAACCTGTATCACTTTTGAAAGCGCAAACTGTTTTACCACAAAATAACCGGCAGCTGATCACAAAACTTACTGCACTTTGGGCTGTGAGCGAAAGTGGTTTGGGCGGATTTTTCCATTCGGTAAAACTGCCGTTCACGGGCCTGATTCTCGGAAGTTTTGCCGTAATGATTGTCACCTTTATCGCACTGAACAGCCAGAGAAAATTCAGAACCATTATCAACGCAACGCTTCTGGTAATTCTGATCAAAGCCATCGCGAGTCCGCATTCGCCGGTAACCGCGTACATTGCTGTTGCTTTTCAGGGTTTGGCCGGAGCCGTTATTTATGCATTTGCGAAACCCAATTATTTTTCGGCAGTGCTTTTCGGAATTATTGCCCTGCTTGAAAGTGCATTCCAAAAACTGCTGATGCTCACCATTATTTTCGGGGAGAACATTTGGACAGCCTTCAATCAGTTTTTTGAAAACCTTGCACGGCAGTTCAGTTTTCAGGCGCTGGAAAATTTTCCGTTGGCAGTTGTCGGAATATATGCCGGAGCCTATTTCATCGCAGGCATTATCGCCGGTTTTTACGGAATGATTTTACCTGAAAAAATTTCATCTGCAGCTGAAAAAATTCAACCCGATGATTTTAATGCGGTTCACGTTTCCCCGACTCAGAAAAAGAAAAACAAAAAACTGACGCGATTCATTTTCACAGCAGCAATCCTGCTTTTTATCGTGACGGTTTTCGCGTTTTCAGGATCTGTACCGAAAGCACTCGAGGCAGTACTGCGAACCGGTGCCGCAATTCTGATTATTTTTGCAGTCGTAAATCCGCTGTTCAATTATCTGCTGACAAGGTGGAAAGCATCCGCACAAAGCAAAAAACAGAACGAACTGAATGCCGTGCTGCATTTCGTACCGGCATTCAGAAAAAATGTCAATATTGCGTGGAATTCAGCTGCGCTGGAGAAAGGCTGGCTTCGAAAAATCAACCGTTTTCTCATCGTTTGGCTCGCACTGTCTTTATATTTTGAAAATCAAGATGAATAAAGCTCAGATTTTTCTGCTTTGCGCTCCGGTCGGTTCGGGTAAAACAACTTCATTGAAAAAATGGAGCGAACGGCAAAACTTTGGCGGTATTTTGTCACCAAAAATTGAAGGCAACCGGTATGTTGAAGATATTGGCAATGGCAACCGGTACAAAATGGATGCAGAATCTGGAATACAGATCGGAAGACATACTTTCAGCGTAGATTCATTTGAACAGGCTGAAAAAATTCTGGAAAGTGAAATGTTTTCCGGCAAAGAATGGATGATTATTGATGAAATCGGACCGCTTGAAATCAGGAAAGAATCCGGTTTGCATCAAATTTTAACAACGATTCTGAACACCGTTTTTACTCAACACTAGTAAATCCTGATTGTTGTTCGCGATTTTATGGCGTCGGAGTTTATCGAAAAATACAAATTACAGGACGTGAAAATCCTTCCGCTTGAATTCTTTGCTGAGCAATCCTCAGAACGTCCCGAAATAAAACTTCCGGTGGGCATCGTTCTCGCAGGAGGTGAAAGTTCACGCATGAAAACCGATAAAGCCCTGCTCAACTATTCCGGACAGCCACAATGGAAGCAGGTTCAGAATCTGCTGTCGCCTTTCTGCAGTGAAGTGATCATTTCCGTGAATAAATATCAGCAGAAAACATGGGCTGAAAATCATGCGGATACGAATTTCTTGGTCGATGATCAGCAATTTGAAGGAAACGGTCCGATCACAGCAATTTTAACAGCCGCAAAAAAATTTCCCGATCGGACTTTATTCTTGATTGGAATTGATTATCCGCGGCTTGAACTTCAGCGTCTGATTACCTTAAGCAATGCGCGAAAGGCAGATGCAGAAGCAGTTTGCTACGAGAAAGACGGATTTACGGAACCTTTGATTTCTATAATTGAGCCGCAGTCCTTTCAAAAATTATTTGATTTTTTCGCTGCCGGAAATACTTCTGTAATGAAATTTCTCGAATCGGTTCAGCTGAAAAAAGTTTGTGTGGAAGATGCAGCATTTCTCACCAACATCAATTCGTCGGAAGAATTTGCTAATTTTACGAAAAACCTCAACATGAGTTCAGACAATGGTGAAGGAGCAGCAAATTTTCAGAATTAAAAACGCAACGCAGACAAAGACTGCTGATGTGCTGGCGGTTGAGGAACCGCTGGAAATATCATTGAATCACAGTAATGCTGTGCAGAGTACAATTTCTGTAACCATGCGAACTCCCGGAAATGATGAAGAGCTCGCGGTCGGTTTCCTGTTTACGGAAGGAATTATTTTTTCGAGAAATCATCTTGCTGAAGAAAAAATTCATGAAATACCGGAGGATAATAAGATTACGATTTTTCTCAGCCCTGATTTTAACCCTGCCCTGAACAAACTCGAAAGGAATTTTTACACAACGAGCAGTTGCGGTGTCTGCGGCAAAAACAGCATTGATGCCATTAAACAGGTGTGCCGAATAGAAAACAATCAAACTAAAATAGTAGTTGAAGCCGCAGAAATTTTTGATTTACCGCTAAAACTTCGCAAGGCTCAGGAAATGTTTGAATCTACCGGCGGAATTCACGCTTCTGCCACTTTTGACCTCGAGGGAAATTTGGAAACTCTACAGGAAGATGTCGGCAGACACAATGCGCTGGACAAACTGATCGGTGCTGAGTTTCTGAAACAGGAAGCCGACTGCTTTACACTGCAGGATAAAATTCTTTTACTGAGCGGAAGAGCGAGTTTTGAACTCATACAGAAAGCGGCAATGGCCGGTGTTCAGATTGTGTGCGCTATTGGCGCTCCGAGCAGTCTTGCGGTGGAAACGGCCAGGGATTTCGGAATGACGCTGATCGGATTTCTAAAAAATGAAAGCTGCAATATTTATTGCGGTGAAGAACGAGTTAATTTGTAAAAAACGAAAATGAAAATCAGAATAAAAGGTAACAGCATCAGATTAAGACTGACTAAAACAGACGTCGCAAACCTGAAAGAAACACGAAGTGTAAGCAAACAAACCATTCTCGCTCCGGGACAGGTTTTTTCATATGAACTTACTGCAGATACGGCTGCCGAAAATATTTCCGCGCGATTCGCTGATAACCGGATTACCGTGACTTTGTCCGGTGAGGCCTTTAAAACATTAACGGAAACGGATGAGATTACGGTTCAGGGAAATCAGGAAAATGGGGAGTCCGATTCGCTGTTTCTGCTGATTGAAAAAGATCTGAAATGTCTGGACACCACGTTTGAAGATCAGTCGGATATGTACGAAAATCCGAAAACGCACTGTTAATTAAGATCCTAAAAACTGTCTCGGAAATTACTTCTTAAGGTTCTGCTCGTAAGTTGCAATATAATCTTGAGGAGTAATTTTTTTCATCAGTTCTGCGATTAATTCCATCGGAATATCTTCGGGTTTTTTGAACCGGATACAACTTTTTCCCATGTCGAGTTTTCTTTTCGAATGTTTGGGATACTCGGCGACGAACCAATCCAGAATTTCGGGTATCATATAAATACCCATGTGATACAGCGCAATGAAATTTTTCTGTGAAGCCAGACTCAGAAACGGCAGCGGAGTGTTCGGTGTGCAGTGATAACCGGGAGCATAATCTTCCAGCGAAATGCTCCAGCTCGGCATGTTATACTGCATCATTTCTGTGAATCCTGCGGGAATATTTTTACGAATTGTTTCGATCAGCTCCTTAAATTTTTCCTGCCTTTCCTCCGGAATACTGTTCAGGTAGGCTTCTGTGTCCGCTGCTTTTATTTCCATCGAATTCTTTTTTAAAATTATTATACAAGCTCACCGTACAGATCAAACTCTTCGGCTGAAATTATTTTTACATAGGCAAACTGTCCGATTGAAACATACTGATTTTCTGCTGAAACGAGAACGGTATTGTCCACATCCGGACTGTCGAATTCCGTTCTTCCGACAAAATAATTGCCTTCTTTACGGTCGAAAATACATTTAAAAACTTTGCCGATTTTCTCCTGATTCTTTTCCCAGGAAATCTGCGACTGCAGTTCCATGATCTCTTCTACACGCTGCTCTTTCACTTCCTGCGGCACATCATCGGTAAGCACGTACGCACCGGTATTTTCTTCGTGAGAATAAGTGAAACAGCCTAACCGGTCGAAACGCTGCTCGGCAACCCAGGTTTTCAGTTCCTGAAAAATTTCTTCGGTTTCACCGGGATAGCCAACGATCAAAGTGGTACGAATCGCCATGTCCGGAACTTTTTCTCTGAATTTATTCAGCAGCGCCGTGGTTTTTTCGTGATTAGTTACTCTTTTAATAGATTTCAGCAAATCGGAATTAAAATGTTGCAGAGGTATGTCGATGTTATTTCATACTTTCTGCTCGTTTTT
>JAEWOM010000271.1 GCA_023399675.1 Bacteroidota bacterium | reverse complement strand
ACTCTGGTGTTATGCTCTGTTGTTTCCGCCTCTTGCTACCAATGCGATAATAAGAATAAGAACCAGCGCGCCGATTACCCAAACCAGTGGGTTGCTCATCCAGTCGCCGCCGCTTGCAGCACCGCCTTTATCAAGATCTACATCTACTTTAAGATCAGCAGGAGCATCCTGTGCAAAAGTCATTACAGATGCAAACAGGGACAACAGAAAAAACTGTGCGCGGGAAATTGCATTAAATTTAGTCATAGTTTAAAAATTTAGGTGTTAATTATAGTGAATCGTCTTTTAAGATTTTAATGAGTAGAACAATAACAGCAAACAGAAAGGTCAGGTGAAAAGCACCGCCGATATTGAATATAAGGTATCCTGTACACCAACCCAAAAATAAAATTGCAGCAAATATGTAATAAATCAAACCCCGCATTTTTAAAACTCTGTCCACTGTAGAGATTGTTTTTGTTGAGATAATTACTCTGATTAATTTAAATCTGCAACAACACAGTATTGCTTAGTTTAAAAATCAATCCGGAATCTTTCGCCGGTATTAAAGTATACCGCAACAGATTATGCCACAAATTTCGATTTTAAGCCTTTAGAGCGCATTATAAAATTCTTTGGTATTTTTTCAGAATTATTTCTGCAGCGTTTCAGGGAGCAGTACGGTGAAAGTAGCACCCTCTCCCGGAGTACTTTCTGCATAGATGAATCCCTGATGGTTTTCCACGATTTTTTTGCAGATCGCAAGTCCGATTCCGGTTCCTTCATATTCCAACCTGCCGTGAAGGCGGTTGAAGAGTTCAAAGATCCGTTCGGCATACTGGTTCTCGAAACCGATACCGTTGTCCTTAAATTCCAATTTGAAAAAATCTCCGGTCGATCCTTTCGGCAGTTTCTTTTCCTGGGCGGCAGAAACTTTGTGACAGCGAACAGAAATTTTCACCTGCTGTTCCGGAACGGAATATTTGAGCGAATTGCTGACGAGGTTGGTGAACATCTGTTGAATCTGAAACGGGACTACCTTTAAAGATGGCAGCGTTTCAACAGTTATTTCAGCATTTTTCTCCTCAATTTTGGCATGAAGTTCATCCAGCGTGTTATCCATCAGCTGATTAAGATCGGTAATTTCGAAGGTCTGTTCGGTGCGTGTGGTGCGCGAGAACTGCAGCAGATCGTTGATCAGTTTTCTCATTCTTCCTGCAGACAGATGAATTCTTTCAATATACTGTCTTCCACTGTCCGAAAGACGGTCTGCATCTTTATCTACGAGTCGCGAAATGAATGTTTCAATTTTTCTCAGGGGTTCCTGCAGATCATGGCTGGCAACATAGTTGAATGCCTGAAGTTCTTTGTTGTTGCCTTCCAGAATTCGGTTGTGTTCCAGCAGTTGCTCTTCAGCCAGAACATATTCCGTTACATCTGTAATGATGATCAGCATATAGTGGCTGTTTTCATCTTCTTCGGTAATGAATTTGCTGTTGGCCGAAAACCACCGAACAGGTCGGTGTTTTTCAGTAATGCGGAATGTAAAGGGTTCCGCCTGTTTCTTATCGCGGATTTGCCTGATTTTTTCACGCAGCAAAGCCAGATCTTCACCCTGTGCTTTAGCCAGAAACTCTTCCAGTTCCGCTTCGCGGGTGGTTTTCTCAATCTGAAACAGTCGGTAGAGATTTTCAGAAAAATGCATCTGATCATCATAGGGAAACCACTGCACCGTTCCGAAATCACCGATTTTCTCCGCTTCCAGCGAAGTTTCATTGGTGATGCTCAAAACGCGGTTTTTCTCAGTAAGCATCCAGTTGATTCCTTCGAGTTTCAGCTGGTGTTCTATTTCACGGGTAACGTCAGTCGTTATCCCGATAATGATATTCTGGCCCGAACTGTTCTGCATCGAATTACCCATCACCTGAAAATGAGCCTGCGAGCCGTCTTTCCTGATCACGCGATATCGGTAAGATTCCGTGCTGCCGTATTGAAGCATTGTCTTTGCCCGGCGGTCAACCATTTCCAGATCTTCCGGATGAATGTGCTTCATGAAATTTTCGTACGTCGCTTCAAATTCCTGTGGCTCATAACCAAGCAGACGATAGACATTGTCGGAAAATTTGAACGTGTCGTTTTCGGAATCGTAGGTCCAGATTCCGTAAACACCGATTTTTTCTGCGAGTTTTGATGTGTCTACAGCCAGCGTCAGTTCGTTGTTGATGCGTCGCTGATGTTTAACGTCTCTGTTGATGCGGAAAAATGCAAAGATTACCAGACCGAGTGAAAACAGGGAGATTACAAACAGGTAAATCGGTGTGGATTTCTGCCGGAATAGCAGTTCGTCTTTCCGTTCGGTGATTAGATGCTGCTCCATAAGCATCATCAGATCGATTTGATCACGGATGCTCGACATAACATTCTTGCCGGCGAGAAGTTCAGTGATGCTCGGAACGGTTTCACCTTCAGTGTTCTGAAACGGCCGTGCTGACATTTGGCCTACCAGTTTTTGATGATAGCCCACCATCATTTCAAGATTATTCAGGTGTTCCGTCTGCTGCGGATGATCACTTACTAAAGTATGGAGTTCATTGAACAGCAGTTCATTCTTCTTTTTTCGGTCTTCGATCGTCAGCTGAGATTCCTGTTTGCCGTTCAGCAGATAATTGCGCCTTTCGGTTTCCACATCTTTCATGTTCGCGTAGATGTTTAATAGGCGCAGGGATACTTCGTACGAATGTGTCATTCCGTCCGAACTGGACGACTGCTTCTCCAAATGTTTGTAGGTGAGCGCCATCAGGAAAAATATGAGCGCGGCAGCAACTACAAATATGACCGACAGCCAAAATGATGATTTGTCGAATATCCGTCTTTTCATCCCTTTTTCCGGGCTACATTCTTAGCAGGAAATTATCTTTGTTGAGTCCGGAAGTCTGGTATTGCCAGTTGATTGTCACCACATCCGAAAGTACTTTTTTCAGGGCGCTGAATTCGTTCGGTTTTTTAATGTAAATATTGGCTCCGCTTACAAAGGTTTCTTCGATATGCTCTTCGGAACTGGAAGTGGAGTAGATGGCAATTGCAATATTGCTGAATTTAGGGTTTGCTTTGATTTCATGCAGACATTCGATTCCGTTTTTCTTGGGCATATTTAAATCTAGGAAAAGGATTTCAGGTAGAATCGCATCTTCGGTGTTCAGATAATCCATCAACTCAGCACCATCTTTATAGGTTTGTACTTTGGTGTTGATCTTCAGTTCTTCAAACGCATCTGTAAAAAGCATTCTGTCATCTTCATCGTCATCTGCAAGTACAATATGCATATATTCTTTATTCATAATCAGGAATAGTTTTTAAGTATTATTTTTTATTGGCGATATCCCGGCGCTTAGCAATGATTTTCTGAAACTGCGACGGCGTGATACCCGTCGTGTTTTTGAACTGCGTGCTGAGGTGCGCAACGCTGGAGTAGCTTAATCGGTAGGCAATCTCTGTAAGAGTCAGTTTGTCGTTAACAATCAGTTGTTTGCAGTGTTCAATTTTCTGCAGTATGATGAAATTTTCAATTGAGGTGTACGTAACTTCCGAAAATAAATTCGAAAGATAACCGTAGCTGTGGTTTAATTTTTCAGCCAGGTAAACAGAAGCTTTTACATTAACCGTTTTCTCGGAAAAAACCATGTCGATAATCGCATCTTTTATTTTCTGTACCAATGCGGTCTTCTGATTCTCGATAATTTCAATGCCATACTCCTTCAGATCTTCACCGATGGCTTTGATCTCACTTTCCTGAATCTGGTCGAGAAACTCCACTTCACCGAAACTCAATATTCTGTATTTCACATTTTTGGCGGCCAACTGCTCGTCCAGTACTTTTCTACAGATGGTATTAAAGTCAAATTTTAGGTAGACTTTCATTCACAATTTATAAAAACTATGCTAAAGTATGAAAATTTAATAAGAATCTGCAGATATGAATAGATGAAGCGAAAGCACAATGTACAAAAAAATTCCTGTAAAGAATTTACAGGAATTTGCACAAATGATAAAAATATAATGATGAAAAAAATTGTTCTTTTTAATCCTTAATCAGGACGTAATAATTATTGCTGATGTCTTTCTTGATGCACAGGCAAAAACTGTGTTTCAGTTCGTTGTAAATCATCTGGCAATGATGAAGCAGACAGGTGTACTCTGCATTGAAATCTTTAGAGCCGAAAATCATTTTATGAAGTTCGCGTCCGTCCAGATTAACCTCCTCCCTTTCAAATCTTATGTTGCATATCCCGAATTTCTTGTAGATATTAACAAAATAATCTTCGAAAACCTCCAGCCTTTTCATGTGTTTAACTTCTGTACAAATATCAGCCGGAAATGTGCGGAAAGTATTACACTATTTTCACACCGTATTACAGAATTTCTTTCAAACCAGAAATTCCATCAGAAAATCATCCATCACAAAGCCGCTGCCGATGTCGAAAACCCCTTCATCGTACACGCGGAATCCCTGAGATTCATAAAATTTTTTTGCCGGATTTCCTTTGTTTACATTTAAGATGATGCGCGATGCCCCGTTCTGTTTTGCTAAAGTTTTGAGAAATGAAAGCGTTTCGGATCCTGTCCCTTTTCTTTTTTCTTCCTTTAATAGATAGATGCGGTGCAGTTTTATGACTGAAGGTTCGAATTCCATTTCTATACCCATAAAACCGATCAGCCTGTTTTCAGCATTGCTGACGAGGTAGTACTGGTAATGCTGATTTTCGAAATCTTTCGCAAGCGCCTGTTCGCTGTACATCATTTCAAGCATGTAACTGATTTGGTCATCACTGATAATTCCTGAATAATTTTCGCGCCAGGAAATTTCCGCGAGTTCTTTTATGGTTTTTATATCGCCGTAATTTGCCTTGATGATTTTCATAAAAAAAACAGAGCCGGAACTCTGTTGAAATTTTAGTTAATGTTACGCATTTCTTCTTTAATTTTTGTGTGCAGACCGTCGCTGGCAGCAACAAGCGGAAGACGTAAGTAATTTTGAATGATGCCCATCTCCGCAAGCACTGCTTTGATTCCGCACGGGTTACCTTCAGCAAAAATAAGACGGGTAATTTCTACAAGACTGTTGTGGATTTCGTAGGCCTCTTTCACTTTATACTCTTTTGCCAGCCTGATCATTTCCGAAAATTGCTGAGGATATGCCTGCGCAATTACGGAAATAACGCCGTCTCCACCGGCAAGTGTTACCGGCAGCGTGAACTCGTCATCACCGGAAACCAGTGAGAAATTTTCCGGTTTTTTCCTCAGAATATCAAAATACTGCAGAATGTTCGGCGCCGCCTCTTTTATCATAAAGAGATTCGGGAATTCCTTAGCGAGTCTCAGCGTCGTTTCTGCTTCGATATTTTGTCCTGTTCTGGACGGTAC
>JAEWOM010000252.1 GCA_023399675.1 Bacteroidota bacterium | reverse complement strand
ATTTCGGACAACTGGTTACCGACAATATAAAAATTTACAAACCGGGCCTTAAAGGTGGCGATGTCGAAATTCTTGGCGTGGACGAAATCAAGGCTAAATATGATATTGAAAATCCGAAACAGGTAATCGATTTCCTGGCCATGATGGGTGATGCAGTGGACAACATCCCCGGTCTGGACGGCGTTGGCGAAAAAACAGCAATGAAATTTCTGAAACAGTTCGGAAGCATTGAAAACCTTCTTGCCAATACCGACCAGCTGAAAGGTAAACTGAAGGAAAAGGTTGAAGCGACAGCTGAACGCGGTATCCTTTCAAAAAAACTCGCAACGATTATCTGTGATGTTCCGATTGCTTTTGATGAAGATCAGTACGATCTTGAAAATCCGCATTATGAAAAAATACGGACCATATTTGATGAACTGGAATTCCGGAGACTGTATGAAAATCTTTACCGCGCATTCAACGAAGGAAAAGAAGGTACTGCTCCACAGCTGCCTGCTGCAGATTCTAAAGAACCAACTACCAACGCGCAACAGGGTGTTCAGCTTGATCTTTTTGCCAATTTTGAGCAATTGGAACAGGCAACTTCTACGAAATCGACGGTTCAGGATAATGACCATCTCTACCAGTTTGCCGATACGCCGACAGCGCAGAAAATTTTAGTGAGAAACCTGTTACAGCAGCAAGCGGTGGCTTTCGATACCGAAACAACATCACTCAACGAAATGGAAGCAGAACTGGTCGGTATGAGTTTCAGCTACAGAAAAGGACTCGCATACTATGTCCCTATTTCTGCAGACCGCGAAGAGGCACTGGAAACGCTGGAAATTTTCAAGCCGTTTTTTGAGAAGGAAACGGTGATGAAAATTGCGCATAACCTCAAATTCGATTACAAAATCCTGACGCTTTACGGTGTGAAGTTTAACGGCATACTGTTCGACACGATGATTGCACATTATCTGCTGAATCCGGACGGAAGACATGGCATGGATTACCTCTCCGAAATGTATCTGAACTACAAACCGGTTTCCATTGAGACTTTAATAGGTAAAAAAGGTAAAAACCAGGGCAGTTTCAGAGAAGTTGCGCTGGCTGAAGCTACAGAATACGCAGCAGAAGATGCCGATGTTACATTTCAGCTGTATGAACTTTTCGCCCCGCAGATGAAGAAGGAAAATCTGGAAGACCTGTTTTATAAAATTGAAATGCCGCTGATGCAAGTGCTGGCAAAAATGGAACTGGAAGGTATTTCGCTTGATGAAGGCTGGCTGTCCCGTGAAAGCAAAGACCTGGAAAACGATCTCAAAAATCTGGAAACAAAAATTTTCGCGCTTGCTGAAACGGAATTCAATCTAAATTCTCCGCGACAGCTTGGTGAAGTCCTTTTTGAGAAAATGCAACTGGATCCCAAAGCCAAAAAAACGAAAACAGGCCAGTTTCAGACTTCGGAAGATGTGCTGCAAAAACTCGCCTCAAAACATGAAATAATCCCATTAATTCTGGAATACCGTACATACCAGAAACTGAAATCCACCTATGTGGATGCACTGCCTGCGCAGATTGATAAGGATGACAACCGCGTGCACACGAATTTTTCACAAACCACCGCAGCAACGGGCAGACTGGCTTCTGTGAATCCGAATCTGCAGAATATCCCGATCCGTACGCTTCGGGGCCAGCAGATTCGCGGCGCCTTTAAGTCGGACGAAGGAAAAAAAATCATTTCTGCCGATTATTCTCAAATCGAACTGCGTCTGATTGCCGAGATTTCCGATGAAACCAACATGATCCAGGCTTTTCAGAACGGTGAGGACATCCACTCATCCACCGCTTCGAAGCTGTTTGGCATTCCTTTAGAAGAAGTAACCAAAACCCAGCGTTCCCAGGCAAAGACGGTGAATTTTGGTATCGTTTACGGACAGGGCGCTTTCGGGCTCGCAGAACAGACAGGCCTTTCGCGAACAGAAGCCAAACAGATGATTGAGGAGTATTATAAAACCTATCCGAAACTGAAAGACTGGATGCAGAATCAGGTTAAAAAAGCCAGGGAAATCGGTTATGTGGAAACGCTCCTTCACAGAAAACGCCATTTGAAAGACATCAACTCCAATAATTTTGTGGTGCGCGGTGTTGCCGAAAGAGTTGCCGTAAATGCACCAATACAGGGAAGCGCGGCCGATATTATAAAAATCGCCATGATCAATATCGACCGGAAAATCGCCGAATTGCAACTGGAGACTAAAATGCTGCTTCAGGTTCATGATGAACTCGTTTTTGAAGCGCCGGCAGATGAAGTGGATATCGCGTCAAAACTGATTAAGGAAGAAATGGAAAATGCGGTAGAAACGCAGGTCCCTCTGCTTGTGGAAGTCGGGGTTGGCGATAACTGGCTGGAAGCGCATTAAAAAATAATTATGAGTGCGAAGATTGATGTAGCATGTCCTGAATGTAAGAGCCAACTCAGAATTCCTGAAGGGAAGAAAGTTGAGCTTACCTGCAAAAATTGCGGTAAAAAATCACATTTTGATGACCGGTCTATCTACACCAAAATTGAAGAAAGCGAAGAAAAAAAGGCTATTTCGTGGGCTGTAACTTTTCTTCTTGCCTTGCTCGTTGCGTTTCCGCTGGTAATTATACTCAATCAGTTCATCCCGGTAGATGAGGACTTTACGAGTATCTGGAAAATCATTTCACTTATTGTCATCACTTCTGTTCTTGGGATTATTTTTAAACGGTTCCAAAACCTCATCTTAATCAGTGTCGGCTGCCTTCTGTTATTTTTAGGGATCGGCACCTTAACAGATCAGTACCGTTTCTCTGATTTGCTTTTCGTCTACCGATCAGTGACCAATTCACTGAGCAGAAGTCCGGAACTGGAAGAAATTGCTGTTTCGCGGTTAAGACCTTTTCAGCGCAGTGAGGAAATCTTCAGAGCAATTGATTACAACAGTCCGGTTGTAAGAAATTTCGCGCACAATGCTATTGAAAAAAGCAATTTCGACACCGGGAAATACTTTAAATACCGAACGATTATCCAGAGT
>JAEWOM010000236.1 GCA_023399675.1 Bacteroidota bacterium | reverse complement strand
ACGGAAAGCCGGCTGTTTTTCCGCACCACTATCCTACTGTGCCGCCTATTATTCATCATGAAGAAGTGCATTTGGAAAAGCAGTTTCAGATTCTCAGTGGGCAAAGCGGCAATTTTCAGGAATTCTCCAAAGAAAATGTCCAGCACCGGTTCGAAAATGTGATCTTAGAATGTATCGACCGTTCCTGACCGCTATTTACCAAATTTAAACAGGCTTTTGATAAACGACAGATTCAGATATTCTTCGACCGGGAAGATTTTGAGAAAGTGGTTACCGACATAAATCAAAATCAGCACGACCAGCGGTTTGTAAATCAAATTGATCATATTATGACCAAATTCGGGCAAAACGATTGCTGTGGTAATCGCGAGAGTAGAAATAATTGAAATATAAATCATCTCAATCGTGAGCGGATTCACCTTAAATTTGATATAGTTAAAAACAATTTTCACCACGTTATACAGCGATAACGAAATAGCGGTAGCAAGTGCCACACCCACAATTCCGAGATAGGTAAATTCAAGGAAATAATAATTCAGCACCACGGTAAGAAAAGCCAGAAAAAGCATGATCACGATGTTAAAACGGTAATATTTTGACATCGAGATGATGTTGCCGTTAAAACCGGTGGCCAGATCGAATAATATGGCGGATCCTAATATCCAGACCACGGGTTCCGATTCCTGCAGGATATTCCCGTTTCTGATGAAAGCCGCGAGATACGGAAAACCGACAAGCAGACAGCTGAAAAGCACCGATCCAAGGAAATAAAGGCTCAGCGATGTCTTTTTGTGAAAACGGTCGAGTTCGGCCATTTGGTTTTCTGCAAAAGCTTTATTGATAATCGGAGCAGAAATATTGAACAGTCCGAGCTGTGGAATTGATATTAGCGAAATCATCGCGAAAAGCGTGGAGTACACCCCGAGTTCTTCCATCCCGAGTGCATCACCGATCATAATTTTATCAATTTTAATCGCAATAAAGTTTCCGATATTCCCGAGAAAACCGAAAAAACTGTAACTCACGATTTCTTTCCACAGTTTGTCTTTCTTTAAATAATCTGTGCGGAAATCCTTCCGAAGCCGCTCTAACTTCTGAACGTAGATGATATATCCGAACAGTGACAGAACGAAGACTGCCAGGAATAAACCAAAAGCCGCAGTAAGCGATGCTCCCAGAAAAACGAACAGTGAAAATGCACCGAGATTAGCGAGTTTCGGGAAGATATTCTCAAAAATGTTCGGAATGACGATGCGGCGGTAATTCGAAATATAGCGGTTCAGCAGATGTGCGAGCGCGATGACGAGTATCAGCGGAAGAATAATTGCGCGATAGGTCCACCACTCTTTTTCCCTGAATTCCGGAAATACATAATGAAAACCGAAAAACAGCGCCAGAAAAATAAGGTAATTAAGCCCTATTCCGACAAATGACAGGGAAAGCAGATTCTGATGTCTACCCTCTTTCTGCGACTGATGAAAAAATTTCACATTGGCATAGGAAATTCCGAAAACAACAATCGGTACCAGCATTTCTGCGGTGGAAAGAACATAGCTTAAGGTTCCGTAAAACTCAAAATTGAAGGGAAAAACAAAGTAGGTGGAAAGTGCACCCAAAATAAATCCCAGATAACCAATGACGGAATATTTAAAACCCTGCCTCGCTACAACACTCATCGCTCCTGCAAAAACAGCAAAGATAGAAAATTGTTAATAAATGTTAATAATACCGATATTAGCGGACATAGATCAATCTAAAATAATATCTTATTGATGTGAATTATATAAAGCTTTTAAGGGTAATTTGGAAAATTCAGCAGCAATTATGCACTATTTTTGATAGAACAAAACCAACGTTTAACCATTCAATTTTAAACAAATGTCTGAAAATATATTATCTCTCGAAGACCTTAAATTCCTGGAGGAATTGCATTACCACCGGAATGTTCAGTTCCTGCGGTTTGATGAAGACGGCATCCGGACCAATTGTGAAAACCTGAATTCCGGAGACGAAAGCACGTTTGACACAATCAATTATCTGTCAGAAATTTCAAAAAAACTGAAGTACCGGCTCGGGTCTAATTTCCAGCTCAACTTTTCATCCGGCTTCCACCTTGATGTAGTACGGGTTTAAAAAATACTTATTTCAAAAAAAAGACTTGCAATTTGCAGGTCTTTTTTGTATTTTATACGATGAAATGTGTAACATTGACACCGATTTGTGAACATATTATTCAGAAACAAATAAATTAATCGATAAAGAATGAAAAAACGACTGCTTTCGGTTGCCGCAACAGCTTTCTTAGGAGTGCTGATGCATGCGCAACAAATTAAGTTCGAGGAGTACAAACTTCCAAATGGTTTACATGTTATTCTGCATCAGGACAACAGCGCGCCGGTGGTAACAACGGGTGTGATGTATCATGTCGGTGCAAAAGATGAAGCCGTTGGCAGAACCGGCATGGCCCATTTCTTCGAACACCTGTTATTTGAAGGAACCAACAACATCAAACGCGGCGAATGGATGAAAATTGTTTCTTCCAATGGAGGAGCAAACAATGCGAACACGACGAACGACCGCACTTACTACTATGAAACTTTCCCGAGCAACAACGAACAGCTCGGTCTCTGGATGGAGGCGGAAAGAATGCGTAATGCCCTAATCAACCAGATTGGTGTGGATACGCAGCGTGAAGTGGTAAAGGAGGAGAAAAGACTTCGAATGGACAATCAGCCTTATGGAAATCTGTTCACAGAAGTGCAGAAAAATCTGTTCACCAAGCATCCTTACAACTGGTCGACCATCGGTTCTATGGAAGATCTGAATGCCGCAAAACTCAGCGAATTCCAGGATTTTTACAAAAAATTCTACGTACCGAACAATGCGGTTCTGGTAGTTGCAGGTGACATACAGCCGGCACAGACCAAAAAGTGGATCAACGAATATTACGGCGGAATTCCGAAGGGAACATTAACCCCGAAAAAATTCGCACAGGATACTCCGATCACTGTTGCCAAAGAAGTAACGGCTTACGATAAAAACATCCAGCTTCCGGCATATGTATTTGCGTACAGAACACCGGCCAACACGCATCGCGACGCTTATATCCTGGATATGGTTTCAAGCTATCTGAGCAACGGAAAATCTTCCGTACTGTACAGAAAACTCGTTGATGAAGAGAAAAAGGCACTTCAGGTTTCGGCGTTCAATCAGGGGCTGGAAGATGCTGGAATCTTCGCGTTCTTCGCTATTCCGATGGGCGCAACAACCAAAGCGACATTGCAGAATGACATCGACGCAGAAATTAAGAAACTGCAGACAACGCTGATTTCTCAGGAAGATTACCAGAAACTTCAGAACCAGTTCGAAAACAGCTTTGTGAATTCCAACTCAACTGTAGAAGGAATTGCACATTCGTTAGCGAACAATTATATGCTGATGAAAGATACCAACCTGATCAACAAGGAACTGGATATCTACAGATCGATTACGAGACAGGATCTGCAGAATGCTGCAAAAAAATACCTGAACAGCAACCAGCGAGTAATCATCAATTATTTACCTGAAAAAAAATAATCAATGAAAAAAAATATTAAATATATCGCAGCAGCAGTTTTTATTTCCGGGATGCTGACTGCACAAAAAGTAGATATCAACAAAATGCCGGTTGCGGGACCGACGCCTACAATCAATATTACACAGCCTAAAACTTTTACCCTGAAAAACGGGCTGACCGTAATGGTGGTGGAAAACAACAAGCTTCCACGGGTTAATGCTACCCTTACCATGGACAGACCGCCTTACTATGAAGGCAATATTGCGGGTGTATCCGATATCATGGCCGATCAGCTTGGGCAGGGAACAACCAAAATGACGAAAGATGCTTTCAATAACAGAATAGATTATCTGGGTGCAAACCTGAGATTCAGTTCCGGAGGTGCATTTCTGAACTCGCTGTCGAAATATTTCCCTGAAACATTCTCGATGATGGCAGACGCAGTTGTGAACCCGAGATTTGATGCTGCTGAAATCGAAAAATCAAAAGAAAGATCTGTTGAAGGGATCAAAGCCGATGAAAAGAATGCTTCAGCAATTGCAGGTCGTGTAGCCAGCGCTTTGGCTTACGGCAAAAATACATCACGCGGTGAGTTTGAAACAGAAGAATCTATCAAAAGAATTACGGTAGCCGACGTTAAGAACAACTATGCCAAATATTACGCACCGGACAATGCATATCTTGTGGTTTCAGGAGATGTAAAGTTTGCCGAAGTAAAAAAACTGGCAGAACAGCACCTTGCTTCATGGAAAAAATCCGGGACAAAATTCGCTGCTCTGGAACCGGCTGGTAATGTAGCTGCAACAGAAGTAAACATTGTTGATGTTCCTAATGCGGTGCAGTCTGTGGTAATGCCCGGAAATCTGCATACCGTAAAAATGAATGACCCTAAATATTTTGCAACGCAACTTGGAAACTATATCCTTGGAGGTGGTGCAGAATCCAGACTGTTCATGAATCTTAGAGAGAAACATGGATTTACCTATGGTGCCGGATCCAGCATTTCCACCAGCAAGTACTCTCCGGCGTTCAGAGCGCAGGCAAGCGTAAGAAATGAAGTAACGGACAGAGCGGTACAGGAATTTATGAATGAAATCAAAACCGCTGAAAAAGTAACCCCTGAAGAACTGGCAAGTGCAAAAGCCAAACTGAAAGGTGATTTCATCCGTTCTCTGGAAAGACCGGAAACCATTGCAAGATTTGCTGTTAACCAGCGTACGCAGGACCTTCCTGCAGATTTCTACACCAACTATCTGAAATCAATCGACCGCGTAACTCCTGCTGATGTTTCAGCAGCGATGAAATCTACGGTTTATCCGAATCAGACGAGAATTTTCATCGCAGGAAAAGCGTCCGATTTTGCAGACAAAGTAGAAAAACTGGGTTATCCGGTGAAATATTACGACCAGTATGGAAATCCTGTGGCGAAAACCGCTCCGAAAAAAGTGGATGCAAGTGTAACAGCAGCAACAGTTGCTGATAAATATATTACGGCAATCGGCGGACTGGCAAATGTTCAGAAAATCAATTCCCTTACCACAAACGCAACCACGAAAGTTCAAGGTATGGACCTTACGATGAAACTGATTGAAGCGAGAGGTGCAAAACGCAATCTGGATGTGAAGATGATGGGCAATACGATGCAGAAAATCGTTTTCGACGGTAAGAAAGGTTATCTGGAAATGCAGGGTCAAAGACAGGACATGCCGGCAACTATTGCAACAGAAATGGCAAAAGATCAGGAGATTTTTCCGGAGATCAACTTCAGCAAGAATCCAAACTATATCGTTTCCGGAATTGAAAAATTCAACGGAGAAGATTCTTACGCCATTAAGCACGACGGAAATACGTATTATTACAGCGTAAAGACCGGACTGAAAACCGGCGAGATCAAAACAGAGGAAGGACAGTCGGTTCCGACAACCTATTCTGACTATAAAGAAGTGGCCGGTGTGAAACTTCCTTATAAATTTTCGCAGCAGGCAGGAGGTATGGATATGGACTTTACCGTAACCGCTTACGAAGTAAACCAGGCAAAAGATGCTGATTTTAAGTAAATAAGGAAATCATCCTAAATATGAAAAGGCGGCGAAATGCTGCCTTTTTTGTTTTGTATAATGGCTAAAAAAGTATAAATTTGCCACTTCTAAAATGACAGATACTAAATGAGTACGATTTTTACATTATTCATGATCCTGATCATGATTGCCAGTGTACTGCTGATTATTATTATCATGGCGCAAAATCCTAAAGGCGGAGGTCTTTCCTCTACTTTTGGCGGTTCATCTTCTGCGCAGTTTGGTGTGCAGCGTACCAATGATTTCATGGAAAAAGCAACCTGGACTTTAGGCGGTGTGATCGTCGTACTGTGTGTAATGAGCGTTATTATGACGGCAAAACCTGTTGCTACTGCTCCGACGATGCCTCCGGCAACTCAGCAGGCTCCTGCAGGAACACCGGAGAACACAGCTCCGGCGCCGACATCAACTCCGGCTCCTGCTCCAACAGCACCGGCTGCACCGGCTACGACTCCGGCTCCGGCAAATCCTTAATTAAGTCAGTTTCTCTGATTAACATATTCAGCCCGCAGAATTCTGTGTGGCTGTTTTTTTGTGGAATTATGTCTCAGTGTGCTGCAGTTTCCGCTTTTCCAACCGATGCTTCAGCCAAAGTCCTGAACGCAGGATGATTTTTTGGAAAGGTTTGTTCCGGTAATATTTAGCGATAAAAATATCCATCGCTCCGTAAAAATTCTGCAGATACTTTTCGTCTTTCACGGTGCTTTCACCCTTATGGTGCAGGAGCGCATATTTTCCGTAATAGAAATTGCGGTATCCGTGCTGAAGAAGCGTATAACACAGGTCAATATCTTCTCCGTACATAAAATAGGACTCATCAAAACCGCCTGCTTCAAGATAAACCGATTTTTTCATCAGCAGGTTTGCACCGGTCAGAATTTCCACTTCTGCAACTTCCTGTTCGCCGATATCATCGCGGTAATAGGATTTTTTACTGGTTTTTCTTCCTCCGATGAACAGTTTGGAAAATGAATTAAACACATTCGGAACGGATCGTTTACTTTCCGGCAGAAAATTTCCGTCCGCATCATGCATACGCAGTCCAAGACTACCGAAGCGGCTTGCGTTCTGCGCAAAATTCAGCAGTTCGGCCAGATAAAAGCCCTCCAGTTCTGTATCGGGATTCAGGATATAAACCCATTCTCCATTTGCTGCCGCAACTGCGCGGTTATTGGCTTTCGCAAATCCGTCATTATGTTCGGAGGCAATAAACTGTACTTCCTGAAATTCATTTATCAACCGGCGCCAAGACTGATCGGTCGAGTTGTTATCGATGACGATGACCTCATGCGAAATTTCCCCTGCGAATTTCTGTATAGAAAGCAGACAGTTCCGAAGCAGTTCCGTTACATTGTAATTAACGATGATGAATGACAGATCCATTTTCTACATTTTGGAACGAAGCGTGAGCACAAAATATTTCAACCGGTAAAAGAAACGGTAAAACTGGAGTTTGGGATAAGATAAACGTCCGGCTTTGTACATATCGTGCAGATTCTTTCGGAATCCCTGATCCATAAGTTTCAGATTTGCAGAGAGCCCGGAAACACCAAATGTCCGTTTACCGCCTCCCGCAAACACCAGCGGTTTATCGAGAATATACATTCGGTGATGTTCTGAAATACGCATCCAGTAATTTACATCTTCGGCATATCGCTGCTTTTCATCGAACATTCCTGTCTTTTCTGTTACTTTTCGTGAGATAATCACGGTGGAAGGATGCACTTCATTTCTGATCAGCAGTTTGGGAAAGGTGATTTCTGCAAGTCCGTTCTCCGAAACCCGGTAAGGATACAGAATTTGCTGATTTGTGCGTTTGGCAGCAAGAAAATCCAGTTCCAGTTCTTCCATCATCCCGATCTGTGTCTCTAGTTTGTCCAGCAGCCATT
>JAEWOM010000225.1 GCA_023399675.1 Bacteroidota bacterium | reverse complement strand
TCGGAAAGCGTTTCCAGTTCCACACCGATTTTTTTCAGGTGAAGCATTGCCACTTTTTCATCGAGTTTCTTTGGAAGCATGTACACTTTATTTTCGTATGCGTCCGAATTGGTCCAAAGTTCAATCTGCGCCAAAGTTTGGTTCGAGAATGAGTTACTCATTACAAAACTCGGGTGACCTGTTGCACAGCCCAGGTTTACCAAACGGCCTTCTGCAAGGATGATGATGTCGTTACCTTCAACATTGTAAATATCAACCTGAGGCTTAACGGTAGATTTAGTTGAACCGTAATTCTCGTTTAACCAAGCCATATCGATTTCATTGTCGAAATGACCGATATTACATACGATGGTTTTATCCTTCATTCTTTTGAAATGCTCTCCGGTTACGATGTTGAAGTTACCGGTCGTTGTAATTACGATATCGGCAGTTTCAATAACATTTTCCAGCTTTTTCACTTCATAACCTTCCATCGCAGCCTGAAGTGCGCAGATCGGATCGATTTCAGTAACAGTAACAATTGATCCTGCTCCTCTGAAAGATGCTGCAGTTCCTTTACCTACATCACCGTAACCGCAAACGATCACTCTTTTACCTGCCAGCATTACATCGGTAGCTCTTCTGATGGCATCAACCGCAGATTCTCTACAACCGTATTTATTATCGAATTTTGATTTGGTAACGGAATCGTTTACGTTGATAGCAGGCATTACCAATGTTCCGTTTGCCATTCTCTCATAAAGTCTGTGTACACCGGTTGTGGTTTCTTCAGAAAGACCTTTGATATCTTTGGTAAGCTCAGGATATCTGTCGAAAACCATATTGGTAAGGTCTCCACCGTCATCAAGAATCATGTTAAGAGGCTTTCTTTCTTCACCAAAGAACAGCGTCTGCTCGATACACCAGTCGAATTCTTCTTCATTCATGCCTTTCCACGCATACACCGGAATTCCTGCAGCTGCAATTGCCGCAGCAGCATGATCCTGAGTGGAGAAAATATTACATGAAGACCAGGTTACTTCAGCACCTAAAGCTACCAAAGTTTCTATTAGAACGGCAGTCTGGATAGTCATGTGGAGACATCCTGCGATTCTTGCACCTTTCAGTGGCTGAGAAGGTCCATACTCTTCACGAATCGCCATTAATCCGGGCATTTCTGCCTCTGCAAGTTCGATTTCTTTTCTTCCCCATTCTGCAAGGGAAATGTCCTTTACTTTATAAGGAACGTATTGTGTTTTAGTTTCCATAAAAATAATTTTCAGCGCCGTTTCCGATTATGCGAAGGCGCATTTAATAGTTTTGCAAAAATAAGGTATTTCGATGAATTATTTTTAACGGGCTTTCTGGTTTTTAAATGTTCGCTGAACCGTATGACTGTGCAGATTTATCCTTGATTTGAATGAACGGTGTATCTTTGCCCGGTAATACCACCATTATGCCGTTTTACAGAGATTTTATAACGCCTGAGACATCGGTTTTGTTCTGGAAGTACGAGGAAAACGATGATCTTCCTGAATCTTTGATCGGTGAAGCAGACTCAGAGAAAATTCTGAATTATCATCCGAAAAAACTGCTCGAATACCTGATGATCCGCAAATTGCTCAGACAAATCAAACCGAATCATCAGATCAAATACAAAAAAGCCGGCCAGCCTTTTCTGTTTCCTGCCGATTCCTATATTTCGGTGAGTCATTCTTTTCCGTTCGGGGTGCTTGCGGTGTCAAGTAAAAGAGTGGGAATTGATATGGAGAAGATCGTTCCGAAAATTGTTCGGGTAAAGCACAAATTTTTGAATGAAAGAGAGTTGGAGTGGACGAACACTCAAGATGAAACAGAACTGCTCACCGTGATCTGGGCTGTGAAAGAAGCACTCTATAAACTGCATCCGTGTAAATACTGGTCACTGAAAAAGTATTATGAAGTGGAACCGTTCGATTTGGATGATCTTTCAGGACTAAAATGCCGCGTTTTCGACGATTCATTCGAAGATTGTTATGAAGCCAATGTCATTCAGATTGAAAATTACTATTTCGCTCTCATTGAAGAAAATCATGACATAAACTACCGAATTCTCGCGGAAACAGCAGATTAGGAAGCAGCCATATATCTTTCTGCTACTTTCCGCTGCTCATGGGCAACATCGCTAAGCAGCTCGAGTAATTCATGAATGTTTTTAAGTTCCGTAAGTTTTGTAATACTGTTCGGATCGCGACGGTCGAAAAATTCCTGTTCTTCAATTTCGGTTTTTCTGATATTCAGCAATTCGTCGACCCGGTCTTTGGGATGAATTTTGGTCTGCTGTTTCAGATTGTCAAGCTCAGCATTTTGGTTTTTCAGCAACTGCTCAGTAAGCAGCAATTCTGCACTGATTTTTCTGTTCCATGCTTCCACGTCGATTCCTGAAAAACTGTCCACCGATTCATACTGCGAAAGTGATGCGGAATAGGCAGCAATTAAATGTGCTGTTGTTACAAACTGATGCACGATTTCCATTTTTTGCTGTTGGTTTTTCGGATCAGAAAGCATCCGCTGAAAATTATCGGAAAGGTTAGCCAGATTTATAATCGCGTCTTTTCGCGCGACTTTATATTCGATGTCGATGTTTTTACTCTGCAGTTTTTGCATCACTTCACGGAAATATTTGAGGTTCGATTCCGCTGACAGTTTCATTAATCCGACATTCTGGGTGTGCTCCCAAACAGGCAGTACAAAATAGGATACCAGAAAAGCAATCACTCCGGCAATGACGGTATCCAGAATCCGGTCTATGAACAGCTGGTTGATATCTCCGGGTGTCAGAAAATTAAAGGTGATGAAAACGTAAATGGTCATAAAAAAAACCGACCATGCGTACTGATTCTTAAGCAACGCGAAACACAGGATCATACTCGTGAGCAGAATTCCGAGCAAAACTGCATCCGGCTTAACAAAAACTAATATGAAATAGGCCAGAACGGCGCCGGCAGCAGTTCCGTACAGCCGAAGCAGATTGCGGTGTTTCGTTGTGCTGAAGGCCGGCCGCATAATCGCTACGATGGTAATGAGAATCCAGTAAGAGCGCCCGATCTCAAAATAATTGGTCTGCGAAACGGCATACCCTAAAAGGAGTGCGAGCGTGATGCGGACAGCGTGCCGAAACTGTGATGATTTCAGCGAAATATTACTGAAAAGTACTTTGAGGTTCAGTTTTTCCTGTGCCGGCAGAAATTTCTCATAATCAAGACCCGTTGAAAGGCTTTTTGCACTTTTCGGATCCTGCGTAAATACTTTATATATTGTCTGTATATCATCCGAAAACTCCGTAATCCTGCTCATGATCAGCCGCAGAGACATGAAGTGCTCAAGATTGGAAGCGTTCATCTTTCGGTTTCTGAGCTCGAAATACTTATTGTTGAGTTTATTCAGTTCGTCACGGTATGCGAATGCAGGAACTCCTTTTGTTCCGGTCTGTAAAGCAATGCCAATATTTCTTATTTCATCTGATAGCAGATTCAGATGATGATGGATTTCTTCCAGAATGGTGCTTTGGTCGAACTGGTCGTGCAGTTTTTTGTAATCCTGATCGGCGGTCAGCATTTTCTCAAACAGGTCGATACTGTTCAGGAACATGAGCATCAGTAGGCGGCTCGTCGTGGTACTTTCATTAACGATTGTTCTGGTTTTGAAAACCACTTCACGTGTTTCCTCCTGCAGATTTTTGATGATTACCTGCTTAGCGATCACTGTTCGGTACAGCTCCTCGTAATCGGCATCTTTTAAATAGAATCGGGACTTTATTTTAAGGTAGTCTGCAAGTTCTGTGTAATTTTCACCGATGAGCTGTGCGGCGAGTTTGTAGGGCTGCAGTTTCGTTACAATCATGAAAACGATTACAAACCAGGCGCAGCCTGCTGCAAAGATGATCAGGTTTTGAAGAATGTCGCCCTGTGCGAGATGTCCGTCCAGAAAAACAGCCAGTACAACCAGTGTGAAACCACCGACAGCAGCAAAGCGTTGGCCGTACACCGCAATTAAAGAAAAGAACAGCCCGAAAACGATGATCTCCGCATAGCGTAATATTTCGAAATCTTTCAGCAGACTTGCTACAGCCCCCGTGAAAATGAAACTGATAACAGCCAGAATCAAAGCATTACGCCTCCGGTGATACGGCCCGGGCATGTCGGTAAGCCCTACGAAACTGGTGCCTAAGGGAAAAAGAAAAAATTCTTTCAGTACACCAAAGTACGCGAAAACAGCTGCAGGCAGCAATATTGCCACCGCAATCCGGACGGCTGCAAAAACATACTGACCGGTAACGAACCGCTGAATTTCTGTTCTGTAATTCATGTAGAAAAAGACCACTGCAAAAGTAAGCACTGTAAACAGAATTATGCACGGAAACAAGAAAGAGTACAGCTTTATTCTTCTGTACTTAAATCTTACCTTTGCAAAATTCTGTTAGAGTAGTCAGTGAACAAAAAAAATCCAAGATAAACCGATGAATTTTATGAAAGGAGGCTATGTTTATATTATGCTGTATATCTTAACGGTTGTGGTTCATTTTGCCATCTGGAAGTATTCCGGGCTAGCATACGAAGACGTTTTCAAAAGGTACTATCTGTTTCTTTCTATGCTGTTCATGCTGGTTGTAACGGTTTTATCCATTGTAAAGAGAATCTATCCCGATTATGTCGGTTTCACTTTTCTCGGACTGATTATGTTCAAACTTTCGATGATTTTGCTGGCGAAGAACAGACTTGGGTTAGAGGAGGTACCTTCCTATAAAATTCATTTTATCCTTCCATATCTGCTCGCGCTGGTTTGGGAGACCCTGTTCGCAATCAGCCTGATAAAAGGCTCTGTAAAAGATGAAAAAAATCAGTAGTATGGTGTTGAAGGAATCATATTTTTTTGTCTATTTTTGCACAACTTAAAAAAGACTTCATTCAATGCTGAAAAGAGCGGTACTTTTAATCGGATTTCTTACTTCGTTTTCACTTTCATTAGCTCAGAATACGGCTGTTGCAGAACCTGTACACACGGAGAATGCGGCTGCTGCTGCACCGGTAGTGGAAACCGAAAGCGATAAAGTAAGAAGAGAAAACAAGGAATTCATTCAGCATCACTTATTGGATGCGCACAGTTTCGACATCATGGTAACCAAGGAAGGAAAGCATATCGGTTTTCCGCTCCCGGTTATTTTTTATGATAAGGCGAACGGTTTTCATACTATGATGAGTTCTGCATTTCATCATGGAGACAATGTGGTTGAAAGTAAAGGTGGGCATTACAAGCTGTATCATGAGAAAATTTACAAAACCGATGCAGCAGGTACGATCAATTATGATGAAGAACACCATGCAACAAACGAAAAAGTGATCGACCTATCGATTACGAAAAGTGTGGTTATGCTGCTGATCACCGGCTTAATTATGTTTCTGCTGTTCAGAGGGATGGCTCAGAATTACAAAAAGTCTCTTGTACCAACAGGTGCCGGAAAATTACTGGAGCCGGTAATCCTTTTTATCAGAGATGATATTGCGAAGCCTAACATCGGAGTGCATTATCAGAAATACATGGGTTATCTGCTTACGATTTTCTTCTTCATTCTTATTCTGAATATCTTTGGTTTAATGCCATTCGGGATTAACGTGACGGGTAATATAGCAATTACTGCGGCGCTGGCCATTTTCACGTTCCTGATCACTCAGTTTACGGCTAATAAAGCGTACTGGCAGCATATTTTCTGGATGCCGGGTCTGCCTTGGCCAATGAAAATCGTTATGATTCCGATTGAACTGATCGGTATGTTCATTAAACCGTTTGCACTGCTTATCCGTCTTTTTGCGAACATGACAGCCGGACACATTGTAATTATGTCTTTGATCGCGATGATCTACGTGTTCAAAAATGTAATTGCCGGAATCGCTTTCCCGTTCCTTACTTTCGTACTGTATCTTTTGGAAATTTTAGTTGCATTCCTGCAGGCTTATATTTTCACGATGCTGTCGGCAGTGTATTTCGGAATGGCGAACGAAGAGCATCACCACGAAGGAGAAGCTGCTCATCATTAAACAGAAAACAAATTAGAGAATAAAAACCTTTTAAATTTTTATATTATGGATCTTACGTTAGTAGGTGCAGGTTTAGTAGTAATTGGTGCAGGTCTTGGTATCGGAAAAATCGGTGCTGCTGCTCTTGAAGGAATGGCTCGCCAGCCGGAACAGTCTGGTAAACTACAGACTGCGATGCTTATTGCTGCTGCACTTGTTGAAGGTCTTGC
>JAEWOM010000047.1 GCA_023399675.1 Bacteroidota bacterium | reverse complement strand
AGATCAGGTTGCACAGCAGAACGGTATCAACTGGAGCAGCACGGCGCCGCCTTCACTGGGACAGATGAACGTTTTCGGAAATGATACCGCCACAGAAACTGATCCGAATGATATTGTTGCTGACGGTCTGGAAATTGTTGCGCGGCCGATAATGATGGACAGTATTCTGGGTCCGAAAGGTCTGCAGATTATTCCGCGCCTCGTAGACCGCAGTGGCAAGCCTGTTTCGTTTCAGGGTGCAGGTCTGGAAACCACAATGGAAGTCAGCAATAACGGACGCACCATCATAACCTCGAAAAACATGATGCAGGACAATGATTTTCCCGGTTTTACGATTCGCTTTCCAAATATTGCAGCAGAGAAACTCACGGATAATGATCTCGACGTCACCGTAACGGTAAAAACGACAGGCAAAACATATAAAATGTCGAAAATCGGAATACCGATAAATCCGAAAGCACTGCGACAGCCGCAGGTCGCTGCACCGACAGCACCTGTAACGCCGGTACCGGATGTAACGGAGCCTGTTGTAAGTGAAACAGGACAGCCGGCCGCTTCGCATCCTGCAGGTGATCCGAAACTGACCGTTCAGCGGTTTTTGAATCAACTGAGTACCCAAAATCTGCGCGGAGCATACGAAACTTCAGAAAATCCTTCATGGGGATCTTTTGAAACCTTTTCAAATCCGAATTCCGGCTTCGGTACAGTTCAGAGTCTTAGTGTAAAGGATATCAGCAACAGTTCAGTATCGGAAAACAGTGCTAGTGTGAACGCCTCGTACGATGTAACCGATAAAAACGGCAACAAAAACGCGCTGAAAGTTACTTTCGGACTTAAAAATGTGAACGGAAACTGGAAGATTTCAAGCTACAGAATTAATTAATATGGCGTCTGAAGAGCTGATAAAAAAACTGGAGGATACGATAGAAAATGTGCCTGATTTCCCTATTCCGGGAATTCAGTTCAAAGATATTTCAACGATTTTTTTAGATCCCGGTCTGTACGAAGAAGTGATTGCTGATTTGGCAGATTTTAGCCGGGGCAAAATTGATGCGGTCTGCGGTATTGAAAGCCGCGGTTATCTGTTCGGTATTGCAGTTGCTGTTGCACTGGACGTTCCTTTTATTCTGATAAGAAAGAAAGGGAAACTTCCGCCGCCGCTGGTTTCTGTAAAATACGATCTGGAATATGGCAGTGCTGAGATCGAAATGAGAAAGGGTCAGCTGAAACCGGGAATGCGTGTGCTCATCCATGACGACCTGTTGGCAACAGGAGGGACAACTGAAGCTGCCGCTAAACTGGTAGAACTGCAGGAAGGTGTGGTTTCTCATTTTTCTTTCCTTATTGCACTGAAAGATCTGAAAGGTGAGGAAAAACTCGCAAAATCCGGTGCGGAAGTCTATAAAATCCTCGAATACTGATACGCTTTCCGGGAGATTTAAACACCCTGCAATCCGTGCACTCGAAATTTTGTAATTCTTTAAGAAACAGTTAAATTTGCACTTCAATTTTCTATACTTATGGCTAAACATAAAAAACACGATAAAAAGCAGGAGCAGGAAGGCAAGGAAACGGTTGAGTTTTTTAAAGAACTGGACAAAGAAGCGTTGCAAACGGAGCGCTTCGTGGAAAGGCATGCAAAAACACTTGCGCTGGTCTTCGGGCTTTTGGTTTTGGGTGTATTGGGTTACTTTGCATACCAGCAGTTCGTTATTGCACCGAAAAATGAAGAAGCTCTGAAAACCTATCTTGCTGCACAAAAAAATCAGCAGGAAGGAAAAGATGCTGATGCGCTTGGAGGAAAATCTGCTGCAAATCCAGGTTTTTTAGGAACGTATAATGAATATTCAGGTACGGCTGTAGGTAAACTGGCTGCTTATAATGCAGGCCTGCTTAAATTTAAAGAAGGTAAGTATAAAGAAGCTTATGATCTGCTCGACAAGTTTTCTTCCGATAATGAAACATTAATGGCGTTGAAATATGGAGCTATGGCTGACGCTAAAGCCAGTATGAATCAGGGTGATGAGGCTTTCTCTCTTTTGGATAAAGCAATTTCTGCATCGAAAGATCCATACACAACCTATTACTTTACCAAAAAAGCAGGAATGCTCGCTATTGCGCTGAACAAAAAAGACATCGCGAAGAAACATTTCTCAACCATCGACGAGAAATTTAAAGAATACGATAACGGAATGTCCGACGCGTATGTTGAAATGGTGAAGTATTACTAAATTTTAGAATTATTATGGCTACTGTAAACTTATCAGAATACAGGCCGCTTCAGATAACAGGTGCCGGTGATTTTAACATCGGCATCGTGGTTTCCGAATGGAACGGTTTTGTGACGAATAATCTGCGCGATGCAGCAATTGAAATCCTTCAGCATGAAGGTGTGAAAACGGAAAACATTACCGTTTTTCCTGTGCCGGGAGCTTTTGAGCTTTCCTATGCTTCAATGCAACTTTGTAAAGAACGTACATTTGATGCGGTAATCGCGGTAGGCTGCGTCATTCGTGGAGAAACGCCGCATTTCGATTATGTGTGCAGCGCTGTAGCGCAGGGAATTAAGGACTGCAATGTCTTAACCGACACACCTGTGATTTTCTGTGTGCTTACTGATGATACCAAGGAGCAGTCGGTAGCAAGAAGCGGCGGTACATTGGGAAATAAAGGCGTGGAAGCTGCAGTGACCGCACTGCAAATGATTGATTTTAAGAAAAAACTGACTCAAAAACCGGGGCATATCGGTTTTGGAGGGTAATCTATCCGAAGGTAATTTTATTCTCCCTGATCATTTCATTCATTTCAGAAATATATTCAAGAATCTGCTCTGTTCCCTGTTTGTGCTCTGCGCTGGTGAGGAAATCCACGGGCAGTTCCTCCCAGAATTCGAGTAATTTATCCCGGTAAGCAGACACGTTTTTTGCTGCAGCATTCGGTTTCAGTTTGTCTGCTTTGGTGAAAACGACACTGAACGGAACCTGCTGTTCACCGCACCATTCCATGAATTCCAGATCGATTTTCTGTGGCTCATGCCGAATGTCGACGAGTACGAATAAATTGACCAGGTTTTTCCTCTCGAGGATATAATTGGTAATAAGTTTTTCGAAATCTTTGCGCTGAACTTTCGAAACCTTCGCATATCCGTAACCCGGTAAATCGGTGAGATACCAGTTTTCATTCACTAAGAAATGATTGATCAGCTGTGTTTTTCCCGGTGTTTGCGAGGTTTTGGCCAAATCCTTTCTGTTCATTATCGCATTGATCAGCGATGACTTTCCAACATTACTTCGCCCGATAAACGCGTATTCAGGAAGTTCCGGCGGAGGGCATTCCTGCCATTTTTGAGAACTTTTCACGAAATCTACGCTGTGGATTACCATAGTTGTTCTTTTGAGTGAAGATTGTGAGATTACTCAGGATTCGCGGCTCTTCAGCCAGTCGTACAGAATCTGGTTGAATTCATCCGGTTTTTCCATCATCGCAGCATGGCCACATTTGTCAATCCAGAATAAATCGGAATCCGGAATCAGGCGGTCCATTTCAATGGCTACATCCGGTGGTGTAACATTGTCCTGTTTACCCCAAATGATGCAGGTGGGCGGTTTTACCTTCTGCAGTTCATTTTCCAGGTTCTGTTTGATGGCACTTCTGGCCAGCATCACCGTTTTTATTCCTTTGCCGCGGTCATTTACAATTGCGAAAACATCGTCCACAAGTTCTTCTGTTGCAATTGCCGGGTCGTAGAACACTTCTTCAGCTTTCTTGCGGATATAGTCGCGGTCGTTTTTTCTTGGAAAACTGTCGCCGAAAGTCCTTTCGTATAGCCCGGAAC
>JAEWOM010000237.1 GCA_023399675.1 Bacteroidota bacterium | reverse complement strand
GCCCAGAGTAAAGCCCATCAGCATTAACATTAAGAAAAATTTTTTCATAAAATGCGTTTCAACATTGTATTTAACCTTGCGAATATAATCATTCGCTTTCAATTCTGCAAATAGTTTATTTAAACTTGTATTGCTAAATTTGTTGTCGCAAAAATAGTACCAACCTTCACCCGAATTTCATGATTCTATATAGCAGAAACCGCCGACTTCGTACCAGTGCCGCCATCCGATCCCTGGTTCAGGAAACTGTTCTTTCCCCTAACGACCTGGTAATGCCGATGTTTGTAACAGAAGGCAGTGATAACGCTGAGGAAATTTCTTCCATGCCCGGTATTTTCCGCCGGTCACTGGATCTTACCGTGAAAGAATGTAAAGAACTGTTTGCAACCGATGTTAAAGCAGTGAACCTGTATATGAAAGTTTCAGACAGCCTTAAAGACAATACCGGAAAGGAAGCGTGGAACAGAGACGGACTGATGCAGAATACCATTAAAGCGATTAAAGATGCAGTTCCGGAAATGATTATTATGCCCGATGTTGCGCTCGATCCTTATTCGGTTTACGGGCATGACGGAATTTTGACCAACGGAAAAATAGATAACGACGCAACCAATGAAGCTTTGGTGAAAATGGCTGTATCGCACGCGGAGGCAGGCGCAGATATTGTGGCGCCGAGCGATATGATGGATGGAAGAGTGGCAGCAATTCGCCAGGGGCTGGAAGAAAACGGCTATACAGATGTTGGAATTCTGAGTTATGCCGCAAAATATGCGAGTTCTTTTTACGGACCGTTCAGAAGTGCACTGGACAGCGCACCGAAAGAAGATGTGGAAATTCCGAAGGATAAAAAAACCTATCAGATGGATTTCCATAATTCGCGCGAAGCTTTGAACGAAGTTTTTAAGGATGTTGATGAAGGTGCCGATATCATCATGATAAAACCCGGATTACCTTATCTCGACATCGTAGCGAAAGTGCGCGAAGGAATAGATATTCCTGTTGCGGTGTACAATGTTTCCGGTGAATATGCGATGTTGAAAGCGGCAGCCCAAAATGGCTGGCTCGACAACGATAAAGCCATCATCGAATCGTTAACCTGCATCAAAAGAGCCGGTGCGGACATGATTTTCACATACGCGGCAAAAGAAGCGGCTATCCTGCTTAATCAGTAATCACAAAATTTTAAAAGTTCGGGTTCTCAGAACCACGGCTTATTATTCTTGATATACGTATTGTCGAACTGCTGGTCCGTCATTGAAAGATAAATAATGCCTTCCACCAAAGGAATGATGAATACGACCGCGTACATCGCACTGCCGATACCACAGGTAATGATGGTAAGGAGCGGCAGAATAACCAGTGTTGAAAGAAGCAGAATGATGCCTTCTTTCGTGTAACCCATGTAAAATTTGTGAACGCCCAAGGCGCCGAGTAGTATGGCGAAAATGCCGGATGCTAATTTCTTTTCCGACCTGTAATGCGGATTGTGTGGTGGCTGATCGGGGCTTTGAGGGTCTGTATATCCGTAAGTTTCCATAATTTTTTGATTTTTTAGTGGTTTTTGATGAAGACCGAACGGCTTAAAATTACAACTTTTTAACGTGCTGTAGCACAGGCGCTAAAAATATCTTTACTTATTTATTCTATCTTTGCTGCATGATTCTACGAGGTGAAAATTTAGTGAAGGAATATGGTCCGAAGAAAGTGGTAAAAGGCGTTTCCGTGGAAGTTTCTCAGGGAGAAATCGTCGGATTGCTCGGTCCGAACGGTGCAGGAAAAACCACAACTTTCTACATGATCGTGGGACTGGTTAAGCCGACTTCAGGTAAAATTTTCCTTCAGAATAAGGATATCACCACCGATGCGATGTATCGCCGGGCTCAGAACGGGATCGGATATCTCGCGCAGGAAGCGTCGGTTTTCAGAAAACTTTCAGTTGAGGATAACATTCTGGGTGTGTTACAGTTTACCAAACTTTCTCGGCGGGAGCAGCAGATAAAATGCGATGAACTGATTGAAGAGTTTTCACTTCAGCATGTGCGCAAAAACCGAGGTGACTTACTTTCCGGAGGCGAGAGGAGAAGAACCGAAATTGCACGCTGCCTCGCAACCAATCCGAAATTTATTCTTCTGGATGAACCTTTTGCGGGGGTAGACCCAATTGCAGTGGAAGATATTCAGAAAATTGTTAGAAGTTTAACCGATAAAAATATCGGCATTCTTATTACCGACCATAATGTTCAGCAGACCCTTGCCATCACGCATAAAACGTACATTATGTTTGAGGGCCGAATTCTGAAAGAAGGTCTTCCGCAGGATCTTGCCAATGATCCGCAGGTTCGCGAGGCGTATCTGGGTGAAAATTTTGTTTATCAGGATATTCTGAACAAACCGACATCACGGCAGTTTGTTTACAACGTATGGGCAGGGAATTTCGACAGCAAATCCCGTTTTCAGGAGTATGTTGATCAAAATTTTGCAGGTGCAGATAATTTAAGGCTGATTTACGGTTATGAAGAAATTGGTTTTGCGTCGCTGGCCAATTCGGATATAGAATATGTCTTCAACAGCGTCGATAAAAATGTATACAATGCATTTCTTTTTCAGAAAAAGGAAATCACCGATCAGTATTCTCTGGAAATTGCAGAAAGTGATTCAAAAGTTGCCTCCAAACCCGAACTGATGTACATCCAGTCGTTTCCTTTTGGCGGTTAATACGCGGTACGCCGGAATTATTAAATAATTTACTGAAAGGATAGAATTCCCGTAAAATTCAAAACCACTACTTTTATATGCCGGAACCTGGCTTCCGGCTTTATTAATTCTGTCTATGGCAAAAGTCCTGAAACGTACCGTTACTCTCATTAATATTTATCAACAGATTCTGCCGTTCATCAAGCCGTATAAATGGATGATTTTCGGTACACTATTTCTCACATTCATCGGTGCTTTGATGGCACAGGTGAATCCGCTCGTGCTGAAATATACCGTGGACGAAGTGGAGCAGCTGATCAAACTACCTGATCCGATGGCCGAAGGAATCCACGTCCTCGTTGTAATCACCGGCATCTTACTCGGCAAAGAACTGCTGAATATCTTCATCAATTTCGGACAGAAATTTTACGGTGAAAAGATCAGAATTAATGTCAGTTCCGTGCTCGCTCAAACAGCAATCGATAAAATTCTCACGTACAAAGTGGCGTATTTTTCCGATGAACATCACCAGTCGGGAAAACTGCAGACGCGAATTGATCAGGGCATTTCGAGCCTGACAAGGCTTGTTCAGAATTTCTTTATCGATATTCTGCCGCTTTTTTCGAACGCGATCATCGCACTCGTCGTGATGTATATGCAGAATGCCTATGTCGGGCTGGTTTCCACCATTGTTGTTCCGATTTATTTCTGGGTGAGTTCACTTCAGGCAAAACGTTTAGGCGGTGTTCGGAGGTCACTTCGCGATCAGCGGGAACAGAAAAACTCGGGACTTTTAAACCTGATTAATTCCATCATGGTGATCAAAAGTTTTGTTCAGGAGCAGTTTGAAGGAAAAAAGCAGTACGACCTTCAGATGCAGTTGATGGAAAGCCAGATGGAAACCCGGCGTACCAATTTTATGTATGACGGAATTAAGACTTTTATCGAACAGATCGGGGTGGTACTGATTATCCTTTTGACCGTTTACCTCGTGCTCGATCAGCAAATGACAATTGGTGCTATCATGCTTCATATTATGCTCTTTAATAATGTTTCGGCGCCGATCCGTCAGCTTCACCGGATCTATGACGATATGAATGATGCCATGATTTATGCAGAAGGCTATTTCGATATTCTTAATGCGGATGAGGAAAAGGAGCCGAGCGGCAGCGAGAAACCGGCGATAAAAGGGAGGTTCGAACTGCGTAATGTGGAATTTTCCTATCCGAACGGCACCAAAGCACTGCATGATGTTTCCATGATCATAGAACCCGGCCAAACCACTGCACTGGGTGGTTTGAGCGGCGCGGGAAAATCTACCGTTATCAATCTTTTGTGTAAATTTTATCTGCCGGATTCCGGAAATATTCTGCTGGACAGTATCGACCTTAATGATTACGACAATGTTCACCTGCGCGACGATATCGGATTGGTGCTGCAGCGGAATCATATTTTTCAGGGGAGCATTGAAGATAATATCCGTTACGGAAATATGCACGCCAC
>JAEWOM010000209.1 GCA_023399675.1 Bacteroidota bacterium | reverse complement strand
ACAAGATTGATATTATTGTTGTAGGAACCGGTTTGGCCGGAGGTTCAGCTGCCGCAACACTTGCAGAGCAGGGCTATAATGTAAAAGCGTTCTGCTATCAGGATTCACCACGACGCGCGCACTCAATTGCAGCACAGGGTGGTATCAATGCAGCGAATAATTATCAGGGTGACGGTGACTCTACATACCGTTTATTCTACGATACTATTAAAGGTGGAGATTACCGTGCACGTGAAGCCAATGTGTACAGGCTTGCGGAAGTTTCTGCGAATATCATTGACCAGTGTGTTGCACAGGGTGTTCCTTTCGGACGCGAATACGGCGGGCAACTCGATAACCGCTCTTTCGGGGGTGTGCAGGTAAAAAGAACCTTCTATGCAAAAGGACAGACCGGTCAGCAACTTTTATTAGGGTGTTATTCCGCAATGAGCCGTCAGATTGGTAAAGGGCGTATCAAAATGTACAACCGCCATGAAATGATGGAACTCGTTATTGTGGACGGAAAAGCAAGAGGAATTATCGCACGGAATCTGGTAACCGGTGAAATTGAAAGACACTCGGCGCACGCGGTGGTTATTGCTTCCGGAGGATACGGAAACGTCTACTTCCTTTCAACCAATGCTATGGGATCCAATGTTTCTGCATCCTGGAAAATCCATAAAAAAGGAGCTTACTTCGCAAATCCTTGCTTTGTACAGATTCACCCGACCTGCATCCCGGTACACGGTACACAGCAGTCAAAACTGACACTGATGTCCGAATCCCTGAGGAATTCCGGCAGAATTTGGGTGCCAAAGAAGATCGAAGATGCAGTTGCTATCCGTGAAGGAAGGCTGAAGCCTGAAAATATCAAAGAAGAAGACCGCGATTATTATCTGGAAAGAAGATATCCTGCATTCGGAAACCTTGTTCCGCGTGACGTTGCGTCCAGAGCTGCCAAAGAGCGTTGTGATGCAGGTTTCGGAATCGAGAATAACGATACGATGGAAGGTGTTTTCCTTGATTTTTCAACGGAAATTCTGAAAAAAGGACGCGAATCGGCTACCGAGAAAAACATTCACAATCCTTCAGACCAGCAGATTTACGATCTCGGTAAAGCCTGGGTAGAAGAGAAGTACGGAAATCTTTTCGTGATGTACGAAAAAATTACAGCGGATAATCCGTATGTAACTCCAATGAAGATTTATCCGGCTGTTCATTATACCATGGGCGGTGTTTGGGTTGATTATAATCTGCAGTCAACGATTCCGGGTTGTTTCGTTATCGGAGAAGCGAATTTCTCAGATCACGGTGCCAACAGGCTTGGAGCTTCTGCACTGATGCAGGGTCTCGCTGACGGATACTTCGTTCTGCCTTATACCATTGCCGATTATCTTTCTGCAGATATCAGAACCGGTGCAATTCCGACAGACTCTCCGGCATTTGATGAAGCTGAGAAAGAAATCAAGGATAAAATCGAGTTCTTTATGAACAATAACGGTAAGCATTCGGTAGATTATTTCCACAAAAAACTGGGTCACATTATGTGGAACAAGGTGGGAATGGGAAGAACACCAGAAGGTCTGAGAGAAGCTATTAAGGAAATTGAGGAAGTAAGAAAAGAATTCTGGCAGGATGTAAAAGTTCCGGGTGAGGCTAACGCAATGAATCCTGAACTGGAAAAAGCATTCCGCGTAGCAGATTTCATGGAACTCGGACAGCTTATGGCAATCGATGCGCTGGAAAGAGAAGAATCCTGCGGAGGACACTTCAGATGGGATCATGCAACCGAAGAAGGTGAAGCAAAGAGAGATGACCAGAACTTCCAGTATGTAGCGGCCTGGGAATACCGGGGAATGGACATTAATGCGGAGGTAATGCACAAAGAAGAGCTGATCTACGAAAATATCGAAGTGAAAGCAAGAAGTTATAAATAATCCTCCAAAAAAACAGTAAGAAAATGAGTGCAAAAAAAGGACTTAATCTGACTCTGAAAATTTGGAGACAGAAAAACAATAAATCAAAAGGACAGTTCGAGACGTACAAAATTTCAGATGTATCTACCGATTCATCATTCCTCGAAATGCTTGATATCCTGAACGAAAACCTGATCAATGACGGTAAAGAACCTGTTGCTTTCGATCATGACTGCCGTGAAGGGATCTGCGGAACCTGTTCGCTCTATATCAACGGACGTGCACACGGACCGGATACAGGTATCACAACCTGCCAGCTTCACATGAGAATGTTTAAAGACGGCGAAACCATTACGATCGAACCTTGGAGAAGTGCGGCTTTTCCGGTAATTAAGGATTTGGTTGTGGACCGTTCTTCTTTTGACCGAATTATGGCTGCAGGCGGTTTCGTTTCTGTTAATACTTCAGGAAACACACTCGATGCAAACGCAATTCCGGTTCCTAAGGAAGATGCTGATAAAGCGATGGATGCAGCCGCGTGTATCGGTTGCGGAGCGTGTGTAGCATCATGTAAAAACGGTTCTGCTATGCTTTTCGTCGGGGCCAAGGTTTCTCAGTTCGCATTGCTTCCTCAGGGACGCGTAGAGGCGAAAAGAAGGGTTTTGAGTATGGTAAAGGCAATGGACGAAGAAGGTTTCGGAAACTGCTCTAATACCGGTGCCTGCGAAGTGGAATGTCCGAAAGGAATTTCCCTTGAAAATATCGCCAGAATGAACCGTGAATATATGGCTGCCCTGGCAGATAAAGGATAAGTTTTCATTTTAAATATGGTAAGCCGCTCAACATCAGAATTGAGCGGTTTTTTTTGTCAGTTACAGATCTTTTTTGAACGGTTTCGTAATCGTGAAAAGTTTATCTTTGCCGAAATTTAAAATCTAATGAAGAAACTACTTTTCTTATTCATTTTTTCAATTATTGCCGTGTCCTGCAGTAAAAAGGTAGAGGTTTCCGGTAAACTTACCAATGCTTCTCCACTGGACAGAATTGAATTTATCGATGCAGCAGGTGTGGGAACACTGCCATTGCTGAACATCGGCCTCGACAAAGACGGAAATTTCAAAGGTTCATTCGATGCACCGAAAAACGGGATGTATGTTATTTCTTTCGGAGGCAGACAGAATCTTATTTATCTGAAAAAAGGTCAGTCACTGGTAATCAATGCTAACGGAATGGCTTTCCCGGAAGAATACAGCATCGCCGGTGACGCAAAAGCGAACAACGATTTCCTTAAGAATGCCCAGAAATATCTGATGGATTATTCATCAAAACTGCAGATGGACCAGAAAATGCAGCTGAGCGAGGCTGATTTTGTGAAGGAAATGAAGAAAATTCAAACGGACATCTATAAAAATATTGACGAGAACGCATCCAAATACAAAGCTGACAGCGAAGTGGTTGAATATAAAAAACGGGAAACCAATGCCGGAATCCTGAGCGTCATGGGTCAGTACGAAATGATTAAAAAACAGACTTCAGGAAATCCTGCATATATAACGCCACAGGTTTACAATGATTTTGAAAATACGCTGGTCGGAGACAAAGATCTGATGATCAAAGAACATCCTGTTTACAGAAGTTACCTCCTCGGAAAGATGAATGAAGGTTTCCAGAAATTTGCGGAGACAAAAGTTAATGGGCAAACAGACCTGCTTACGACAGATCTTTTCAAAGACTTTATCGCAGGCAATAAGGATCATTCACAAACGGTGAAAGATTATCTTACTGCATTTATTATGGTTCAGGCAGATTTAAGACCGGATCAAACACCGTCGAACCTTACCAAACTGAAAAGCATCATTGATACCGATATCAAAGATGCCCAAGTGAAAAAAGACCTGCAGCATCTTCATTTCGTGGTAAGCGGTCCGAAGATTGGCGAAGCTGCGCCATCTGCCAAACTCGAAAAAGGTGACGGTACATCGTACAGCATCGCTGAAGCCGGGAACAAACCAAAACTTCTGATGTTCTACGCATCATGGAATCCGTACATTCAGGATGCTGCAATCCCTGTCTTGAAGCAGGTGATTGATTTTTACAAAAGCAAACTGGATTTCGTTTTCATCAATCTGGACGATACCAAAGACCAGTTCAACAAAACGAGCTCTGCGCTGCTGAAGTCGCTTACCGGAACAAGCGTTTATGCGGAAGGCGGCATGCAGTCGGAAGTTGCAGAGAAATACGGTATCTACAGTTTCAAACTGAACCCGGCATTTTTACTTGTAGATAAAGACGGAAAAATCGCCAGCAAATTTTACTATAACCTGGGCGATCCGGAACTGATTACCATGATGGATAAACTTACGGGCCTTAAAGCACCGGAAGTTGAACCGGAAATTACGTTGCAGAACGATTTACTTGTACCGCAACAGGAACAGCAGGTACCACAGCAGGCTCCGGCTCCGCAGCAGAACGCGCCAGCTCCTGAAACTGCAGAATAATAGCGGTTGCTGTGCTGTTTTAACCCGAAACGTCAGCATCAAACCATGGAGCCGGTTGTATCCGGTGATCACGGGAAATACTTCATAACCGCCAAACGGCGGTTTTTTTCATTGCAAAAACATTACTTTTGCAGCATGGCAAAAAACAGAAAAAAGAATCTTATTCTTCAAAATATCAGGCTTGTTTCGGCAGGCGCAAAGGGTGTTGCCATAGGTAAAACAGAGGAAGGCAAAACCGTGCTCGTTTCCGGTGCAGTGCCCGGCGATTTGGTAAGTGCGCGTGTAAGAAAAGCCCGGTCCAGCTATTACGAAGCCGAAGTTGCGGAGCTGCATGAAGAATCTCCGTTTCGTGTAGAGCCTAAATGTATTCATTTCGGTGTGTGTGGCGGATGTAAATGGCAGAATCTGGATTACAGCAAACAGCTGGAGTTCAAGCAGAATGAAGTGCTGAACAATATCCGCAGGATTGGCGGTGTGGAGAATTTTGAGACTTTGCCTATTCTTGGTTCCGAAGATCAGTATTTTTACCGCAACAAAATGGAATTTTCTTTTTCAAATTCCAGGTGGCTTACCGCTGACGAAATACAGAACGCAGGTCAAATCGGAGGCCGTGATGCATTGGGTTTTCATATTCCGGGGATGTGGAGCAAAATTCTGGATTTAAAAGAGTGCTGGCTGCAGGAAGATCCTTCAAACGCACTGCGTCTGGCTATTAAGAATTATGCCGTAGAAAATGGTCTGGATTTTTTTGATGTGAAAAATCAGGAAGGTTTTCTGCGAACGGTCATGATGAGACAAAACAGTGCAGGAGAATGGATGGTTCTGTTCCAATTGTTCCGCGAAGAAGAGGAGCAGAGAATAAAGTTATTCGATTTTGTACTGAGTAATTTCCCTCAGATCCGAACTTTGCTGTACGCTATCAATCCAAAAGCAAATGATTCAATCTATGACCTGGATGTACAGTGTTACTTTGGCGATGGTTTTCTGATGGAAGAAATGGACGGTCTGAAATTTAAAATCGCACCTAAATCCTTTTTTCAGACCAATTACAGACAGGCGCTTGAACTTTACCGCAAAACGCTGGAGTTTGCAGATCTTTCCCGCAGTGAAGTCGTTTACGACCTCTACACCGGTACCGGAACCATCGCGCAGTATGTTGCAAGAAATGCGAAGCAGGTTATCGGAATTGAAAGCGTTCCGGAAGCAATCAGTGCTGCAAAAGAACATGCTGCTCTGAATGGTCTGGACAACTGTACGTTTTACTGTGGGGATATGAAGGAAGTCTTCAACGAAGAATTCCTTGAAAATCATCCGAAAGCAGATGTGCTCATAACTGATCCGCCGAGAGACGGAATGCATAAAAAGGTCGTCGATCAGATTCTGAATCTGATGCCGGAAAAGATTGTGTACGTTAGCTGTAACTCCGCTACGCAGGCAAGGGATATCGCTCTGATGAAAGATTATTATAATCTGGAAAAGATACTGCCTGTGGATATGTTTCCTCAGACTCACCATGTAGAAAACATCGCGTTGCTAAGAAGAAAACAACATGAAAAAAGTTAAAAAGTTCCGGACAGTTTTCGCTGCATTATTGGTGTCTGTTTTTATGCTTTCATGCGGAAACGACGACGATATCTGTACCAGCGGCGAAGCAACGCCCAGAATGAAAATTAAATTCAAAACAGCTGCTACAGGAAAACTGCGGACACTGGACACGCTGCATGTTGCAGTGGATTACGGTGACGGACCGGTAGCTGTTTTGGCCAACAACTTCAACACCGATTCTGCAATGATCCCGTTGCGGGTGGACGAACATCCGTACACGGATATTTTTGTAAAAACCACTTCACAGGGTAACGCTTCTCAAGTTCGGATTCATTATACCACAAAAAATCAATATGTATCTCCTGCCTGTGGTGTAAAAAGACTGTACGAAACGCTGGACGCAACTGTGCAGGTACCAAACCCCGTTGTAAGCACCGAAAAAAATCAAAATGAAATCCTGGATGAAAACAAAACTCATTTGTTTCTGCTTTTTTAGCCTGCTTCCACTGATGGCCGTGGCTCAGGTTTCTGAAGATTCCGTGAAGTGGCGTTATGAACCCAATTTCATGGTTGGCGCAGATGTACTTAATGCGGGTATTGCTTTTTTTTCCGAAAGGAAGTTGTATCAGGGGTTTGTTTCATCAAAAATCAGAAAGAATCTTTTGGCAACAGCCGATGCGGGCTTCGACAGGAATGTTTACCGCAAGAACGGCTATGATGCTGAAGCAAAAGGTCCTTTTGTAAAACTGGGAGCCGCCTATATGATTGTTGAAGACCCGGAGAATACCGACAATGGATTTTACATGGGCGGTAAAATTGCAGCGTCCTTCTACCGGCAGCATTACCAGGCGGTGCCGGTACGCGGTTACGCAGGGAGTAATTCTTCGGTAAGTTTTCCTGCCGGTTCCGAGTCATCGTACTGGATTGAAGGGAATATCGGCGGAAGGGTAGAGCTTTTTGATTCGAATTTTTTCATCGATATGAATGTGCAGCCGCGATACCTTATTGCCTCAACCAAACAGGAAGAACTGCAGCCGATGATCG
>JAEWOM010000150.1 GCA_023399675.1 Bacteroidota bacterium | reverse complement strand
GTGCAGGCATCGACGTAATCAGCCTGACATTGGGAGAACCTGATTTTGATGTACCCGACATAATAAAAACGGCCGCGCATACAGCGATCGATGAAAATTACAGTCATTACTCCCCTGTTCCAGGTTTTTTAGAACTTCGCGAAGCGATTTGTGAAAAACTCAAACGCGATAACGGACTGTATTACCTGCCTTCACAGATCTGCGTTTCGAACGGTGCCAAACAGTCCATTTTAAATGTGCTTGCAGCAGTCATCAACGATGGCGACGAAGTCATTTTGCCTGCGCCGTATTGGGTGAGCTATGTGGAAATGGTGAAAATGATGGGCGGAAAACCCGTGTTCATTGAAACCGGCATCGAAAGCGACTTTAAAATCTCAGCAGCGCAACTGGAACAGGCGATAACTTTCAAAACAAAGACAATACTTTACAGTTCACCATGCAACCCGAGCGGCAGTTTTTATACCCATGAAGAACTGTCAGATCTGGCGAAAATCATCGTAAAACATCCGAAAGTAACGGTAATTTCCGATGAAATATACGAGTATATAAACTACACCGGAAAGCACGCTTCAATAGCTGCGGTTCCTGAAATCTACGAACAGGTTGCTACTATCAACGGAATGTCCAAGTCCTATGCGATGACCGGTTGGCGTATAGGATATTCTGCCTGCCCCGAATGGCTTGCCAAAGCCTGCGAAAAAATTCAGGGACAGATGACGAGCGGCGCAAATACCGTTGCGCAACAGGCAGCGATTACAGCTCTTAAATCAGATCCGCAAGAATTTCGTTATATGATTAATGAATTCAAAAAGAGACGTGATCTTGTTTTCGAACTCATGAAAGAAATCAAAGGTTTCGTTGTTTTACGTCCAAAATCAGCATTTTACTTTTTTCCCGATGTTTCGTTTTGGCTGAATAAAACAGTAAACGGCACCAAAATCGATACTGTTGACGAATTCGCGATGCTGCTTCTTAAAAATGCACATGTCGGTTCTGTGGGCGGTTTATCTTTCGGCAACCCGAACTGCCTGCGTTTTTCGTACGCAGCCTCAAAAAAAGACCTCACAGAAGCGATGCGCAGGCTGAAAACCTACCTCGAACAGGCGGATATTTCCTGATTAAATATTTCACAAAAAAAATATATTGATTCTGTCAAATTCAAAAATGTTTACGATAGTTTTTATTTATCGGTTTTCCTATTATTAATAGATGAATCTTTGTATCTTTGTATCAGAAAAATTAAAAACAATATATTATGTCATTAGTAGGAAGAAAATTTCCAAACATTACGGTAGATGCAATGTCAGAAATGGGTGACGATTTAAGAATCAACGTTCTTGAAGAAGCCACAGAAAATCAGCAGAAAGTGCTTTTGTTCTGGTATCCGAAAGATTTCACATTCGTTTGCCCGACCGAACTTCACGCATTTCAGGAAGCATTGGTTGAATTCGAAAAAAGAAACACCAAAGTGATCGGCGCATCTTGCGATACCAATGAAGTACACTTTGCATGGCTGAACACAGCAAAAGACAATGGCGGAATTGAAGGTGTTACCTATCCCCTGCTTGCTGATACGCACAGACAACTGGCAAACGCTTTAGGAATTGTAGATCAGGATTTCGAGTATGATGAAGAAGGTAATGAAAGCTTTACAGGATCTAATGTAACTTACAGAGCAACTTACCTGATTGATGAAACCGGAAAAATTTTCCACGAATCGGTAAACGATATGCCGCTTGGAAGAACAGTAAAAGAATTTTTAAGGCTGATCGATGCATACACGCACATCCAGAAGCACGGTGAAGTTTGTCCTGCAAACTGGGAAGAAGGAAAAGCAGCGATGAAAGCTGACAGAAAATCAACCGCAGAGTATCTATCTGCAAACTAGTATAACAGGAGGTTTGATTTTCAGACCTCCTTTTTTTAACCTTAAAATTAAAATAATGTACACAGAACTAACAGACGATACCTTACAGGAAATAGTAAACAACAACGAAAAAGTAGTAGTGCAGTATGGCGCAACCTGGTGTGGAAACTGCAGAATCATGAAGCCTAAATTTAAAAAACTGGCTGCAGAAAATGAGGAAGTCCCTTTCTATTATGTGGATGCCGAAAAGCTACCGGAAAGCCGTAAACTGGCAACAGTGGACAACCTGCCGACATTCGCCATCTTCAAAGACGGTCAACTCGTAAATCAGGTGCAAAGCAACCAGCAGGAAAGCCTGATCAATCTGTTTAACGAATTAAATTAACTGATATGAAAATTCCGATTATCCGTCAATTCTACCAAAACCATACGCCGGAGACTTTGGAAACCGCTTTGGAAGTACTGGAAAGTTTTTCAGAATTCCGGGGAACTACCGAAGAAGACCTGAACGTAGTCGGTGAAATGATTACCGACATCTGTGGCGCTCTGGAAGTGCACGCCAGCGTTAAAAACGGCATGTCCGACAGAGAAGCACTGAATGCTTTTTCACAAAAAGTTCTGGGCAGTATCGACAAGTAGACTGACAAAAAAGCTGATAACAGATCGCGAAACCTTTCGGTTTCGCGATTTTTTTATTGAGGTTACACCACCTCCAGAAAACGCATCGTATCGATATTATCTGCATACACAGATAGGCCTGGTTTCTGCGCTTCACCGAAATTTTCAGAATCGAAACCGAGAACCGGATTGGCAACCACACACTGAATCTGCTCTTCATTTTCGTGCAGGAAACCTTTCACTTCTTCCAGACTGCTGAACCGGCTGAAATTGAGCACCGAAAGTGGTGAAAACAGCGCATCATCTTCTTTCAGCATCACAAAATTATTATCCCAGAATTTCTCCTGATTCAGCAGATAAATCGCTTTATTATAATCGTAATTGTTGGCGTAAGCGTTATGGTTGATTACCTCTGAAAAATTCATGAAATTTTCAAAAAGGCGGTCCAGTTTCATCTCTTCCGGGATAAAAAGTCGGGTGACATTTCTGCATCCCAATCCGAAATACCGGAAAATATCCTCTGCAAGCAGCTGCAGTTGCTCATCGGTTTCGTCACCTTTCAGCACGGCAACAGACGTTCGGTTTTTTCTGATGATGCTCAGGCTGTCTTTAAAGTAATACTCAAGATATTTTGCTGTGTTGTTACTCCCTGTTGCGATAACCGCATCAAAATTCTCCAGCTTGTCCACGATTTCATAAGCCACATTTCCGCCGGAAAATTCGCTCCATTTCTTCATCAGAAACGGAATCATTTGCCGGTCTTTGGACGACAGTTTGATCAATGGAATGTTTCCGCTCAACACTACCGAGATCACATCGTGGAAACCAACCATCGGAATATTTCCTGCAAGTATCAGCCCGACTTTCTTCGGATGCCCTGCAACACGGTAATTCTGGAGCCAGGATTCAATGTTTTCCTGAGTCAGAATCTCACTCCACTGTTTAAGTGCAAAAAGCTGACTCTCTTCGGTAAACCAAGAGTTTTCCACCTGAGATTTCTGGAGAATAAGCTTCAGTTCATCGTCTTCGGCAACGGATTTTTCACGAGCTTTAGTCACGAATTCATTCATCATTTCTCCAAGTTTTACAAGACCTGATATTTGTTCACTGATACGCATTGAG
>JAEWOM010000147.1 GCA_023399675.1 Bacteroidota bacterium | reverse complement strand
CTCTTTTCACTATCATTTATAATGTTCAGAATTTTCGAAGGTTTTAAAGCGGCAACTATTTCAGGTATATCCGATTTAGGCATTTTCTTAACCGTTAATTATTTCACCTCCATTAACATGAATCACCTGACCGGTAATGTAAGAAGCTTGTTCTGATGCAAGATAAAGAAACGCTGGAGCGACTTCATTCGGTTCACCGGCTCTTTTCATGGGAGTATTACTCCCAAATTTTGCCACGTCCGTTTTGGAAAGCGTTGAAGCAATCAACGGCGTCCAAATCGGTCCCGGTGCAACGGCATTCACACGAATTCCTTTTTCGGCAAGGTTAGCAGAAAGACTTCTGGTAAATGCAAGCAAAGCACCTTTCGTGGATGCATAATCGAGAAGATGGTCGCTGCCTCGATACGCAGTTACAGAAACGGTATTGATGATGCTGTTGCCTTTTTTCAGATAAGGCATTGCTGCTTTCGTGAGCCAGAAAGCCGAGAAAAAATTTGATTCAAATGTTTTCATCAGCTGTTCGTTGTCAATATCTTCTATTTTTTTGGCTTCCCAATGCTCGGCGGCATTATTGATAAGAATATCGATTTTGCCGAGTTCCTCTACCGTTCTGCTGATGACCTTGCGGCAGTTTTTTTCTTTACCGAGATCACCCTTGATCAGAATACATCTTCGTCCTGCATTTTTCACTTCTTTCTGTACTTCCTTGGCGTCTTTGTTTTCACTGAGATAGGCAATTGCAATATCAGCGCCTTCCGCAGCGAATAATAGGGCAGTGGCTCTACCGATACCGCTGTCCGCTCCGGAAATAACCGCGACTTTACCTTTCAGTTTCAGTTCACGGTTTATCGGTCCCGAATCCGGAACGGGCGTTAGTTTGCTTTCGATGCCCGGCTTATTCTGTTTCTGCTTCGGGCGAATCTGTTTCTTTTTCTCTGCCATTACTTTTTTCCTCGGGAAAATAACCAAAGAATCAAACCTATAACGCCTACGACTAAAATTATTCCCCACCACATTCCCGCTTCGAAAATTGTACCGATCGCTTCACATGAGGTAAGTATACTGAGCATCACTGCTGTGAGTAAAAAGGTGCTGTAACGTTTCATAATTTATTTTTTTATTGATTTCGTTCAATTCAGCAAAAGCCTTTCCACAACGGTTTAAACGTAGAAATATAGAAACGTGAAAATGAATTATATAAGAAAACAGGATTATTTCTGCTTTTCCAGTAAATTCACAGCTCTGGCAATGTCGGTTTCCTGACTCAGAACCGGTTGGAAGAGTTCCCCATTTTCCAGGATTCGCTGTAAGGTATTTTCGATATTAAAATCAGTGGGCAGCATTCCGCTTTTTAATTCATTCCAGCGCAAAGGTGTGGAAACAGGTCCGCCGTTCTTCGGTCGTAAACTGTAAACGGATGCCAGCGTTTGTCCGCGTCTGTTCTGCAGATAGTCCAGATAAATTTTTCCCCGATCCCGTTTGGAAAGTGATCTTTCCAGTGTGGTTAAGTCGGGAAGCTGGCGCTGCACGAAAGTCATTAGTAAATGTCCGAAATTTTTAGCCTGCTCATAGGTGTATTTTGCAGCCAACGGAATATAAATATGAATACCTGTACTGCCTGAGGTCTTGGGAAAACCTTCAATTTCTGCAATACTTAAAACCTGCTGAACGGCCAGTGCTGTTTCAATCACTTCTTCGAAAGTGTTATTCTCCGAAGGATCGAGATCGAGAACGAGATAATCAGGATGATCCGGTTTCTGGTAACGGCAGGTCCAGACATTCAAATCAATGCAACCGAGATTATTCAGGTAGGCAAGTGTCTTAGAATCATTGCAGATAATGTAACTGATGGTCTTATCAGAACTTTCTGAAAAGAAATCCTGCGTTTCAATCCATTTCGGTGTATGATCTGCGGCATCTTTCTGGTAAAAACTCAGCCCGTCAATGCCGTTAGGGAAACGGTTTAACGATTGCGGACGGTCCTTTAAATGAGGCAGAATAAATTCTGAAATACTCTGATAATAACGAATAACATCTCCTTTGCTGATGCCGTCCTTCGGAAAATAAATTTTCTTCTGATTGGAAAGTTTTACTGTATTTGCTTCGGTTTTGCCTGATGCAGTTTGATTTTCTGAAGGCGCAGCAAACCTGATTTGCTGTTCAGGATTTTTATCGTCCGTACAGTTCAGTTCTGTAGGCTTTTTGTCGTTTCTCAGATGCAGGAAAACAGGATGTCGGTAGATGTGGTCATTCGTTATTTCGCTGTATTTGATTTCTGCAACGAGTTCGGGCTTCAGCCAGGTTGCTTTGCCATTGGTTTTCGGCACTGTATCAAAAGGGATTTTCTCGGTGATCAAAGGCTGCATTGTTGCGTGCAGTTCTTTCAGCAGTTTATCAGAAAATCCGGTACCGATGTGTCCTGCAAATTCAAGTTTTTTACCTGAATATTTTCCCAGGATGAGAGATCCGAAATATTTTCTCGAGCCTTTCGGTTCGGTATATCCGCAAATAATGACTTCATCTGTTTGCTGCGTTTTTACTTTGAGCCACTCCGAACTCCGAATCCCGACACTGTACGTACTGTCAGTTTTCTTGGCCATCATGCCTTCCAGCCCCATATCTTCGACCAGCTTAAAAAACTGCTTACCGTCTTCCAGAACGTGATCATGATATTTGATGACCTCATTTTCAACAAGCGCTTCTTTCAGCAGTTCTTTCCGTTGAAGGTAGGAGAGACCCTGCACCGAATGTCCGTTTAGGAACAGCAAATCGAAGACCTGATATACAACCGTAAGATTTTTATTCTGTCCGATTTGCTGCAGCAACTGAAAATTAGGTTTGCCATCCGCACCGTATGCAACGATTTCGCCGTCGATGATCATCGAGTGCGGTTGGGAGAGCAGCGCATTGGCAATTTTTCGGAATTGATTGCTGAAATCGAGCCCGTTTCTGGAGTAGAGTTTAACACCATCTGTAAGATCGGCTATTGCACGGTAACCGTCCCATTTTATTTCAAAAGCCCAGTCTTTTCCGTGAATTATTTTCTCAGAACTTTTGGCAGTCATCGGCACGATAAACTTTTTGAGTTTTTTCTGGCCAGCCAGTGCCGGAGCAAAATTCCGGTAGTGCTGTTCGGTCTTTTCCTTTACATTTTTTCGTTTTCCCTTTTTCTCCTGCAGATATGCGGTAACTTTTGAATCGGAATCGGTTTGTTCTTCCGCTTCATAAAAATCCAATGCAAATTCATCTTTATGCTTGATCAACAACCACGAATTGTCTTCTGCATTTTTGATTTTAACCAAAGCAAACTCTCCCTTTAATTTCTTGCCGTGAAGCACGATTTTGATGCTGCCTTTATGCAGTTCAGCACGCAGAACGAGATCATCACTTTTTCCTTTCGTTTTGTTAAGTGCTTCATACGTGCCACTATCCCAGATTTCCATTTCTCCTGCGCCATAATTTCCTGCGGGAATATTGCCTTCAAAATCTTTATAATCATACGGATGATCTTCCGTTTGAACTGCAAGCCTTTTATCATCGGGGTTTAAAGACGGACCTTTCGGAATCGCCCAGCTTTTCAGAACACCGTCCATTTCAAGCCGCAGATCATAATGCAGCCTGGAAGCCGCGTGACGCTGAATTACAAAAATGAGTTCACAGTCGGATTTGGCGGATTTTCCTTCCGGTTCAGAAGTTTGGGAAAAGTCCCTTTTCGCATTGTACTCTTCCAGCGACATTTTTTAGCCGGTTTTTTGAAGACTTGCTTTCAGCAGTGCCATAAGGTCAGTTGCGGTAGATTTTTCAGTTTTTTCCTCAACCTGTTTAAATTCTTTTCCTTTGGCTTTTTGCTTGATGATTTTCAGCAGATCGTTGTGGTATTCGTCCTTGTAAGCGGACGGCTTGAATTCTGTGCCAAGTTGCTTGATCAGCGTTTCAGCCATTTTCATTTCGTCGGCTTTTGGCTTTTTTCCGGTCGGTAATTTCAGTTCACTGTAATCGCGGAGTTCCTGCGGGAAGCGCATCCGGTTAACCATCAGAATTTTTTCTTCATAGGGTCTAACCAGACAAAGGATTTCTTTTTCGCGCAGAATAAAGGTTCCCACGCCGGCCATTTTTGTTTTGAGCAAAGAGTGAAGCAGGAGTTGATAGGCTTCCTCAGCGTTCTTCTGCGGTTCCAGAAAATAGGGCGTTTCGAAATAAGCCGGATCGATCTCATCATGTTTTACAAACTGTTTGATGGAAAGCATTTTCGATTTTTCCGGACTGACAGCTGCAAAATCATCATCTGTGAGCACGATGTATTTGTCCTCGAGCTTGTAGCCTTTCACGATATTTTCCCACGCAACTTCTTTACCGGTTTCTTCGTTAACCCGCTTATATTT
>JAEWOM010000132.1 GCA_023399675.1 Bacteroidota bacterium | reverse complement strand
GTTCTTCATTTCCAAATTCATAAATATGGTTGGTACAAAGTGAATTATGTGCTGCAACGGAAAGTCCGATCGATGGATCCACCTGCGAAATTTCATCGAGAATCGTCACATATTCCTGATAACCCAGTCCTGAACCACCGTATTCTTCAGGAATTACAATTCCCATGAAGCCCATCTCGCCAAGTTGGTGAAAGAGTTCAACAGGAAACGTCTGGCTTTCATACCATTCCATGATGTTGGGACGGATGTTTTTTTCAGCAAAATCTTAGGCTGTATCTGCAATCATCTGCAGGATATCTTGTACTTCTGCACTCATAATTTTTGTTTGCTTCAAAGATAGTTATTTTAAGATTATATGTTTGGCTTTTCATCTTTCTGAAATCTTGCGCATTATGCTGCATTTGTTTTATTTATAATCTTAAATTTTATTAAAATTTTATCTCCTTCTGTTTCAGCGCCTTAAAATGGTTAATTTTGCAACCGAAAAAGCTTTTTATGAGAAAAATTTTACTTCCGGCATTATTACTGCCTTTTTTCGCATTCTCACAGGTTCCCGCAGGTTATTATAACGGTACAGCGGGACTGTCAGGATTCGCATTGAAGACCAAACTTCATGAGATTATTTCTCAGAAGATCTATTCTTATCACTACAGTGCAATTGCGGGATTCTACCAGCAGACCGATGCTGACAATTATTATGAAAATAACGGAAGCGTCCTCGATATTTATTCTGAAAATCCTAACGGACCCGAAACAGAATACACTTTCAGCCAACTCATTGGCAGTGCTTCAGCAGAAGGTCTGGGTTTTAACCGCGAACATGGGATGCCTCAAAGCATGTATTACGGAACTTACCCGATGTATTCGGATCTGCATTATCTCATTCCTACCGATGCGTGGATCAATCAGCGAAGAAGCAATTATCCGTATGCGAGAAATAACGGAAACAATACCATCTTTTCCAACGGGAGTAAACTCGGTAACAGCACCACTCCCGGATATTCCAATCTTGTTTACGAACCGATAGACGAATTTAAAGGAGATGTGGCGCGATATCTTTTATATTTTGTAACGAGATATGAGGGATCGCTCAATATGTTTAACCATATGCTCACCGTTTCTCCGCTGGACGGTACGGAAGAAAAAGGTTACGAAAACTGGTACATTACGATGCTGCTGGACTGGCATAACCTCGATCCTGTATCGCAGAAGGAAGTCGACAGGAACAATGCGGTCTATACTATCCAGAAAATCAGAAATCCATTTGTGGATAATCCTGCCTGGGTTTCCGCAATTTGGGGAACTGCTGCAGATACGGTTGCACCGCAGGCGCCGACTGCTCTTGCCGTAACAGAAACCGGCGAATCTTATGTGAAACTGATCTGGCAGCCAAGCCCTGATGCTGATGTTTTAGGATATAAAATATATGTTGACGGCGTACTTTCAGGATATACCAAAACGAATACCTATTACCTGGACCGTCTTGCACCGTCCAGCACTCGGAATATTTCGGTAAAAGCCTATGATGCCGGCAATCTGCTGTCACCGGACAGTAATGTGGTATCGGCTACAACGCTGGCTTCAGACGAGTTTGCTCGTGATCTCATGATTACGAAATATATCGAAGGTACAACGAGCAGCACCAACGGTATTTTTAATAATGCCATTGAAATTACCAATAAAACCGGTCATCCCGTAAGGCTGAACAACTATCATCTTTCAATTCAGTTTCCCGGAAGCGGTTCAACATATTATTTTTCCGACAGCTTTATGCTTGAGGGAACGATTGAGCCCGGCGAAAGTAAAGTAATCATCAATCCGAATGCCTCGTTTACGTCTTATGTAGTGAACGCTGCAGATGCAGTTACCAGTGCACCGCCGCTGACGTTTTCAGGAAGCCATTATATTGAACTTGCGCACGTGACTAAATATCTGAAAACAGCTTCAACCAATAATTACGATCTGGCCTATACAACAGTGGATGCAGTTGGTTTTAAAGACACTTCCAATTCTTTGAACAACATGTCGCTGTACAGAAATACCAATGTTACCGATCCGAATGTAAATTTCACCATGTCCGAGTGGACGCAGCATCCGATTAATTATACAGTTGGCCTTGGTGAAGACCTCGTTTTAAATACGCAGGAATATGCTGTTTCTGATGATTTAAAGGTGTATCCGAATCCTGTAAAGGATGGTTTGGTGTATGTTTCGGGCAGCAATCTGCAGAAAATAAAATCGGCGGCACTTATCGATATGTCCGGCAGAATGTTGCTGGATCTGAAGAATCCGTTTAAGAGCAGTAATTCAATTGATGTTTCTGCACTCGCAGATGGTATGTATGTTCTGAAACTCGATCAGCATGTCTTCAAGATTGTGAAGAAATAGTTTTGCTGATTCTTTCATTATAAGTTCAGAAGCTTATATTGGGTTTTTATAAGGTATTTTGCTTATAATTTCTCTTTATAAGCTTTTTTGCTTATATTATTTTATTATAAGGTATTTTGCTTATTTTTGCAGTATGATTGCGGTGATTACAGGTGATATTGTAAATTCTCAGAGAGAACACGCTGAAATCTGGCTGCGAAGCCTGAAAAAACTCCTGGCATCATGGTCTGAAACACCGGAAACCTGGGAAATTTACCGTGGCGATGAATTCCAGCTTAAATGCAGCAAAGAAGATGCTTTCTGGAAAGCTGTAGCCGTGAAATCGCTGATAAAAACCCATGAAAATCTCGATGTTCGGTTAGCAATTGGTATTGGCGAGGATGATTTTAAATCCGAAAAAATTACAGAATCCAACGGGTCTGTCTATGTTAATTCCGGAAGACTTCTTTCATCGATAAAAGAAGATCACATTAATTTGGCCATTGCAACACCGGATGCTCAGCTCAACGAGGACCTGAATCTGCTTTTCAAATGGACTTTGCTCGATTTTGATAACTGGTCTGCCGTTTCAGCAGAGATTATTCATATGCTTACTCAGCAGCCGAATATCAGTCAGGAGCAGGCTGCAAAGAAACTCAGCATTTCGCAGTCATCAGTAAGCCAGCGTCTGAAAAGGGCAAACTTCGAACTTCTTTTGGAAACCGACCGTTATTACCGAAAAAAAATCTCACAGCTTTAAAATGATCTTCATTCAACTTTTTCTGGCGCATCTTATCGGAGATTTTCTCCTGCAGCCAAAGAAATGGGTGGACGACAAAGATCAGCATACTTACCGCAGTAAATTTCTGTACCTGCATATTCTGGTTCATACAGTTCTCGTGATGATTCTGCTTTGGGACATCAAAATGTGGTGGATCGCAGCAGTTATCGCGGTTTCTCATTACGTAATCGATTTGCTGAAAGTGGAATTGCAGAAACCCAAAACAAAAAAGATGTGGTTTTTTGCAGATCAGATGCTGCATATCAGTGTTATTGCAGCCATTACCGCTTCCCAGAATCTGATTAATCCCGAAATATTCAACAATCCGAAACTACTGAAATATGCAGCTGCAATTGTATTTCTCACGATACCGGTATCGGTCATCATGCGGATTCTCCTTTCCACATGGACTCCGTCCACAGCCCGGCTTTCAATCCTGGAAACAGACAGCTTAACCAACGCCGGAAAATATATCGGAATTCTGGAGAGGCTGCTGGTTTTCGTTTTTATTTCAGTAAATCACTGGGAAGGTGTCGGATTTATGATCGCTGCAAAATCTATCTTCAGATTTAGTGACCTTGCGCAGGCTAAACAGCGAAAACTGACGGAGTATGTACTGATCGGGACGCTTTTAAGTTTCGGAATTTCGGTTTGCACAGCCATTCTGGTTAATTATATATAGTTAAATTTAAAATCAAAAAAAATCTCAATAATACAATGAACGATAAAGGAAACATGTTGTACGAAGGGAAAGCAAAACAGGTATTTGAAACGGCCAATCCGGAAGAAGTAATCGTGCGATTCAAAGATGATGCAACGGCATTTAATGCACAGAAAAAAGGTCAGTTTGATCTGAAAGGTGAAATGAATAATGAGATTACCACCCTGATCTTCGAATATCTCGGAGAAAAAGGAATTCCTACACATTTCATTAAAAAACTCGGCGAACGCGAACAGCTGGTAAAAAAAGTGGACATTATTCCGCTGGAAATGGTGGTAAGAAATTATACGGCAGGAAGCATGGCACAGCGCCTGGGCGTGGAAGAAGGAATAAAATCTCCGGTTACCATCTTCGATTTGTGTTACAAAAAGGACGAACTCGGAGATCCGCTGATTAACGATTACCATGCAATTTTTCTGGGAGCCGCAACCCGCGAAGATCTCGACGAAATGTATGCACTGACCGACAGAATCAATGAGTTGCTGACCGAACTTTTCGACAGCATCAATGTAATCCTGGTTGACTTTAAAATTGAACTGGGTAAAACTGCTGACGGAAAAATAGTTCTGGCTGACGAAATTTCTCCGGACACTTGCCGTTTATGGGATAAGGATACAATGAAGAAACTGGATAAAGACCGTTTTAGAAGAGATTTGGGAGAAGTAACAGAAGCTTACGTAGAAATTTACGAACGGTTAAAAAAAGTACTGAACAAATAATCTTCAGTAAAGAAAAATGAATTTAAAACAGGAAAAAGAGCAATACTTAGCACAGTTCAAAACGCAACCTTACGGGAGAAATCAGTTCCGAACGAAGGAAGAGGAAAGGCTTGATGCACCAAATGAAGAATGCGGTATTTTCGGACTTTATTCCGAATCGGATCTGGATACATTTTCACTCTCGCAGTTCGGACTGTTTGCATTGCAGCACCGCGGACAGGAAGCCTGTGGAATATCGGTAGCCAACAGTGGACGTATTGTGAATATTAAAGATGAGGGTCTTGTTCTTGATGTGTACAAGGATATCGCAGAACCGCAGACTTTCATGGGTAACGCCGTAATTGGACACACGCGTTATACTACTGCGGGTGACAAGAAAAAATATAATTTTCAGCCTTTCTTTGCCAAAAACGAATACGATCAGATCATCCTTTCCATTGCGCACAACGGAAATCTGACCAATGCACGCAGTTTGAAAAGGGAGATGGAAGCGGAAGGAGTGGTCTTCAAAGCAACATCAGATTCGGAAGTAATCCTCCGGCTCATTCAGAAAAACCTGGATCTCGGTTTGCGTGGTGCAATAAAAGCTACCATGGAGAAGATTGAGGGGGCATATTCCGTGGTCGGTATTACCAGAAATAAATTTTTCGCATTCCGCGATTTTCATGGTATCCGCCCGTTGGTTCTCGGTAAAACGGATGACAAAACCTATGTTGCCGCATCGGAAAGTGCAGCACTCGACGCCATCGGCGCAACTTATATCCGCGATATCAAACCCGGTGAAATCGTATACACAAGCGATACCGAGGAGGGTTTGCAGAGTTTTATGGTAAAGGAGAACTGCGAGCGAAGAATCTGTGCATTTGAATATATTTATTTTGCGCGGCCCGACTCTGAAATGGAGAACATCAATGTGTACGAAATTCGCGAAAAATCCGGTGAGAAAATCTGGGAGCAGGCACCTGTAGAAGCAGATCTGGTTATTGGTGTTCCGGATTCCGGTGTACCGGCAGCAATCGGCTTTTCCAGAGTTTCCGGAATTCCGTTCAGGCCGGTTCTGGTGAAAAACCGTTATATCGGAAGATCGTTCATTGTACCAACTCAGGAAATGCGAGAAAGGATTGTAAACCTGAAACTGAATCCGATTATCAGCGAAATTAAAGACAAGAGGGTTGTTATTATCGATGATTCGATTGTAAGAGGAACGACTTCAAAGCGACTGGTGAAAATTCTGAAAGATGCCGGTGTGAAGGAAATTCACTTCAGAAGTGTTTCGCCGCCGATTATCGCACCGTGTTATCTGGGAATTGATACGCCTTCAAAAGATGATTTGATTTCCGCTAATATGAGTGCGGTAGAACTCAGAAAATATCTTGGCGTGGACAGTCTGGAATTTCTGAGCATGGACAATCTAATTGCAATCCTCGGATCCGATAAGCACTGCTTTGGATGCTTTACAGAAAAATATCCTGTTGCAAAAGGGGAGGAGGTTCAGCTTTTCGATTAAGTTTTTTTATACAGAACACAAAAAAGTGCGGCAGGAAAAATATCCCGCCGCACCTTTTTATAATAATTAATGATAGGCAATTATTAGAACTTATAGTTCAAACCAACCTGGAATACGTTGTTCTTGCTGTTGTCATCGAATACCAGTGGACCTACAGTTACATTTTCAGTTCCGTCAGTCATACCTGCTACGTAACGAGCGTTGATTCCGATGTTATCAGTGAACCAGTAACCAGCACCAATACCTAAGCCAAGGTTGAATTTCTTGTAAGGATACTGATTAAGCAGATCACTTTCGTAAGTAGTTGTGTTGGTTGTTTCGTTTTTAGTTTTGAATTTTGAATCAACAAGGAAACCGAATTCAGGACCTGCTTCAAGGTACAGGTTAGGAATTACATTGTACTGGAACATTACTGGTACTGCGATGTAATTCAGGTGTCTTCCCCACGAAAGTCTTGTTCCGTCACCGTAAGTTCTGTCAAATTTATCACCATATTGTGTGAAAAGAACTTCCGGCTGAATGCTGAAGCTGGATGCAATCGGGAAGTTAGCGAAAAGACCTGCGTGGAAACCAACTTTAGATCCTTGATCACTTAAAGTACCATCTTTAGAAATTGAAGATACGTTCAAACCACCTTTTACACCAAACTGTTGAGCAAATGTCAATGAACTGACTGCGATTGCTGCTCCTAAAAATAACTTTTTCATAATTCTAATTTTAAAGTTTTATCTGTTTTAAATTTTACTCTGTCGTAAATTGTCAATATTGTGCCAAATGCTTTTTTTCTTTTTATATAATTTTTCTAAGGTTTTATATCGCTCTTGAAAATTTATTTTGTTGCTGACACGATATCACATTCGCAAATTCTTTGCCAATTAGAAATAATGTCAATAATAGCAATTTCTAAAACAAACGTTTAATTAAAGCTATTTATTTTGTAAATAGCTGTTAAACAATTGATTATAACCTATTAAATTTTGTTAATTAGAATGGTTCTAAATTACTAAAATGACTTATGTCACTTTTATAAATGATTGTCATTACACCAAAAGGCCTTTTTTGTCATCAAAATTATGACACATTAGTAAAGGTTTCGGTAGCTGTCCAATACGGATGAAATCAGTTCATCTGGAACGGAACAGTCTGTTTTACCTGCTCCGATCCGGTTTAGAAGGGTGAAATTGATAATGCCACCGCTGTTTTTTTTGTCATGAGTCATTATCTCAATAAAGGATGCATTTGAAAACATGCTGATATCAAGGACGGGAAAAAATCGCAGCAGCGTTTCGCAAATCTTTTCGCTTTCATCTTCTGCCAGGTATCCCGATTTGGCGGACAGTATGGTTTCACACATCATGCCCATCGCCACTGCGTCACCATGTGTAACTGTTTTTCCTGAACTGAGGATCAGGCTTTCTGCGGCATGTCCGATGGTATGTCCGAAATTCAGTGTTTTACGCAGCGATTTTTCGTAGAAATCCTGTTCTATGATCTGCTGCTTTATTAACATTGAATCGAGCATGTGTGTTGCAATTTCTTCAATGCGAAGCTCATCGATTCCCGCGAGGCAGTGCCAGTGTTCAGCGTCAGCAATCAGACCATGTTTCAGCATTTCCGCAAAACCACTGCGTCCATGATCTTTTTCCAGTGTTTTCAGGAAGCCATTGTGTTGAAATATTTTTTCAGGCAGGGCGAAAGTGCCGATCACGTTCTTTACGTAATTGAGATCTACACCCGTTTTTCCGCCAATTGATGCATCACACATACCCAAAACCGTAGTAGGAATATGAA
>JAEWOM010000123.1 GCA_023399675.1 Bacteroidota bacterium | reverse complement strand
TCTCAGACTCAGTTCGGTATTTGGTCTGCAATTGCTATTCATGACACCAGTTCCGTTGTCGGTGCTGCCAGCAGGTTCGGTCAGGAAGCCTTAAATGTGGCAACCACCGTAAAACTGGCCAGAGCTTTATGGATTATTCCTTTGGCTCTGCTGTTTTCACTTTTGACAAAATCGGAAGGAAAAGTAAAAATCCCATACTTCATCGGAGGTTTTATTGCGGCGATTCTGCTGAATTCATTTATTCCGTTTGTCAGCGGTTTTGCACCTTATATCTCAGATTTCTCCCGAGCCGTTCTAAAGGTTGCCCTGTTTCTTATCGGAACCGGACTTTCATTCAAAACCTTTAAAGGAATTGGTGTAAAACCCCTGATTGCAGGTGTTATCCTGTGGTTTTTCATTTCAATCGTGTCCCTGTGGGCAGTGGTTGAAACAGTGCATTCATAACCCGCACTTTCACTTTTAATTTATTTTACCAACTTAATACCATGAAAAAAATTCTACTGGCGACTGCTATTCTGGCACTGTTCTCCTGCAAAAAAAACACTGAAGCTACAACATCCACTACAAAAACTGCTCAGGAAAATATTGATTCCATAAATGCTGCCCGCGCTAAGTATAACGACAGCATCAAAATTCTGAATGAGCGCAACCGCTTCCCTGAATTGAGCGGCAGCCACAAACTCACTTATAAAGGCGATGGTGCAGATTTGGCCGGAACGGTTCAGCTTACAAAAGCCGGAAGAGACGAATATTCTGTCAAAGGTAACGCATCAGCGGCTTCCAACAATCTCAGCATAAGTGGTAAAATAAAGCAGGTAAGTGAGAAACATCTGAATTTTGAAGGGGAAATTTCGCAAAAAATCGGTGGTTCCCGCTATGTACGAACGAAGAAGACCACTTTTCTCGATGAGGGCAAAGGAAATTACTGGCGACTTCAGGACAAGGTTAATGGCGATAGGTTTATAGAATACATCGATATTCATCGATAATTTTCGCTGATATCCTGTAATCGGAAATGAATGATTTTAGATAAATTTGTATATGCTGAATTATGAAACAAGCGGAAACGGGAAAGAAAATCTCGTTTTGCTGCACGGTTTTATGGAGAATCTTCTTATTTGGGAACAATTGGAGGAGTTTCTGTCGAAAAAATTCCGACTGATTAAAATCGATCTGCCCGGTCACGGCAGAAGCGACAGTTTAGAGGAAATTCACACCATGGAGTTGATGGCAACTGAAGTGGACAAAGTAATTTCCAAATTAAAACTGGAAAAATTCCATTTACTCGGTCATTCAATGGGCGGTTACACTTCCCTGGCCTATGCTGAAAAATTTGGCTCGAAGCTGACAAGCCTTACCCTCTTTTTCTCCACTTTTTTTCCTGATGATGATGAAAAGAAAGAACAACGCCGAAAAAGCTGGCGAATTATTCAGGAAAATTACAAAACATATGTTAACGCAGGCGTTCCGAATCTGTTCAATCCGAATGAGAAAGATATTCTCGAGGGAAAAATAGAACTGGCGAAGGAAATTGCACTTTCGCAGAAAACCGACGGTGTGCTGGCTGCGGTTAAAGGCATGGCAGAACGACCGGACAGAACCGAAGTTCTTGAAAATCTTGACGCGAAAATCCTTATCATTTCCGGCAAACACGATAATGCCGTAAAAACAGACGAGATGATCAACGCATTACCGGATAAAACGAACATCAAATCATACGTTTTGGATTGCGGACACAACGGTCACTGGGAAAAGCCGGAAATATGTGCAGCAATAATCAACACCGAACTGCTGCACAATCTGCCTAAACATTTCGTCTTCTAAATTTCAAAATTGTTTACGATGAGAATTTCAATTGTTGCTTTGTTTCTGCTGATGTTTTTCTCATGTAAAAAAGAACAGCTCTCTACCCCGCAAAATCATGAGGAAACTACCGTTACGACTCATCAAACTAAAGATACGGTTGAAACTGAAGTGGTAATTTCTACACCTGCTAGCGATCAGATTTTGGAAGTTTATACCTATCATGATGAATTATGTGAATACAGAGGCACCTACAATCCGCAGAAAGTGAGTAAGAATCAGCTTAAAAATGCATTTTCATTATACTACGGGCAATACACTGATCTTCCTTCTCCTGCAATTTACAATATAAAATCTCTGCAAAAATTCCGCGGCGACACAGATACCTATCTCAAGGAAATTAAACAGAAATATGATGAACAGAAGAGAATCCTGTCACAACTGGATTTACCTGACAATGCCAACTGGCAAAACCTAAGGAAAAAAGATTTGCAGACTTTAGAAGCAGTTTATTCCTATTATTTCACAGAGGCGAAAGCGTTCAGTAATCCCGCAGAACTGAAAACATCCGGATTCTCTAAAAAATGTCAGAAATATGTTACTGCACTGAATTCTGATGAACAGACGCTTAGAAAAGTCTGGGAAGAACTGATTACAGAAAGAGCTGCAAACAATGGAGATCCCGAAAATGTATGGAATAAGTATAGATTTCAGAGCAGTTCTTCTGAATATCTCGATTATGCAATGGTAGACCTCATCACTTTTGGCTGGGGAAACTGCGTCAACGATCAAATACCCCGCGTGGAAAGAAACGAAAAAATGTACCGTGAATTTGAGAATCTCTTCGAAAAAACAGAAACGGTGGAGTGTGAAGAACCTTAGAAATCTTCCTCTTCCACTTTTTCTTTGAAATCGTCAATCGTTTCGTAAATATCTTTGTAATATCTGCCTCCTGCTGCGTTGATGTGTCCGCCGCCGTTGAAATATTTGCGGGCAAACTGGTTAACATCGACGGTATCTTTGGAACGGAACGAGATCTTGATGAAATTATCATACAGATCTTCCATAAAAAAAGCCGACATCTTCGTTCCGAGAATACTGAGTCCATAATTTACAAAACCTTCGGTGTCTCCTTTCTCAAAACCGTATTGCTGCAACTCAGTTCTTTTCAGCCACATGATCGCAACTTTTCCGTCCTTCACTATTTCTATCCGTCCTAAGATCAGCGACAGCAACTGAAGCCTGGAAACTGTATTCGTATCCCATGTACTGGAAGTAATGGTTGCCGGATCGGCACCGTGTTCAATTAAGTTGGCAATAATTCTGTGCGTGGTGGCAGAAGTCGAGCGGAAACGGAAACCTCCCGTGTCGGTCATGATGCCGGTGTACAGGCAATCCGCAATATCTTTGTTTACCAATTTCTCTTCCTCCATCGCTTCAATAAAATGATAAATCATCTGCGAGGTAGCCGGAATCGATGTATCAGAATAAACGAAATCGAACTCATCGGGCTGCTGGTGATGGTCGATCAGGATCTTCTTTCCTTTTGCCTTGTCTATCCATGGGCCGACAAGTTGTCCGGCACGGTGAGAAGCGTTGAAATCCAAAATAAAAATAACGTCTGCTTCAAAAATTCGCTCAGCTGCTTTCTTGCGTTTATAATCGGCAATGGTAATCTTCTTCGCCTCGGGCATCCACTTTAAAAATTTCGGAAAATCATTCGGCACCACTATCTCTGCATCGAGACCTTTGTTCTTAAGATAATGTTTAAGACCCAGGGAAGATCCGATTGCGTCGCCGTCGGGATTAAAATGGGTTAGAATGACGATTTTATTCTCCGGAACCAGCAGTTGATTGATGTCCAGAAGTTCTGCAGCATTAAACATTCAGTAGAAATTTAAGGGCTTCAAAGATAAGTTTTTTAATGCGGACGTTTGTCGCAGCACGAATTATACGTTAATTTTGCACCAATCTGTAACACTGCATCAGTTTTTTGATAAATTATTTGTGGCGAACAAAAAATTTAGTACTTTTGCAGTCTGAAAAATCAAGAAGTTTCATAACTAAAAATATTAGCAATGAGCAAAAGAACATTCCAGCCATCCGAACGAAAGAGAAGAAACAAGCACGGCTTCAGAGAAAGAATGTCCACGCCAAACGGAAGAAGAGTTTTGGCTGCAAGAAGAGCGAAAGGCAGAAAGAGTTTGACTGTTAGTGCTGTACGCGCTAAGA
>JAEWOM010000112.1 GCA_023399675.1 Bacteroidota bacterium | reverse complement strand
TGATCATTCTCAACGGAATTCTCGGCATTTGTATTCTTGTCGGCAGTATGAAGTTTCGGGAGCAGTTTTTCGCACGTTCATCAGCAACGACATATCTCGTCAGTATAGTCGCAATTCTCGTACTTACGCTTATTCTGCCCAATTACACATCGAGCGTCAGAGGACCGTTTTATTCCACTCCTCAGCTGATATTTGTATCCATGGCCTGCCTTGCTATTTATGGTGTTTTTTTGATGGTGCAAACAGTGCGTCACCGTAATTATTTTGTAGAAGGTCACGACGAAAATCTGCATGAGGCCGATCCACCGTCCATTCTGAAAACCATGATCAGTTTAATCATGCTCATCATCTGTCTTGCGGTGGTTATTTTCATGGCTAAAGCGCTTTCACCGGTTATCGAGTCTTTTGTAGACGGAATGGGCGCTCCGCGAACGCTTGTCGGTGTTATTATCGCGACAATGGTACTGCTTCCGGAAGCATTGGCAGCAATCCGCGCTGCTCATAACAATCAGTTTCAGTCCTCAGTAAATCTGGCACTGGGTTCAGCCCTTGCGAGTGTCGGGCTTACCATTCCCGTAATATCAGCAGTGTGTGTTATTTATGAAATCCCGTTTGTATTAGGGCTCGACATTAAATCGGTAATTCTGTTGGGACTTTCGGTGTTCATCGTAATGCTGTCCTTAAGTCGGGGAAAAACCAATGTTTTGTACGGCACGGTATTGCTCGTAAACCTGTTTGCGTATATTTTTACCGTGATGTTCCCTTAGCGTAAACGGCGGGCGGTTTCCATTTTAAAAGCCATCAGTTGTGAAATATTGTTGGCTTTATAGATGGCGAGTTCAGCTGTTTCACCTTCGAAGAGTTCCTGTACAGTCTCTGTCCAAAGTTTCAGCCAGTGTTCGAAATGATGCTTTTCCATCGCTTCGATTTCATTGATCGGAAAATGTGCAGCCATCGGATTGCCTTTGTAAGATGCTTTCCCGAAAAGAAGGGTTTCCCAGAAACTGTACATCTTGGGAAGATGATCGTTCCAGTTTACTTTTGCAATATCATTAAAGAAATAACCTATGACGGAATCTGCCTGAACTTTTTTATAAAATGTGTTCACGAGTTGTTCGATATCCGCTCTGTTTTCAAGTTTTTTCATGATATAAAGGTAACTATTTTCCGAAACCTGCCTGTGAAAATCCGGAAATCACGCCGCTGCCGAGCAGTTCATCACCAATATACCAGGCTGCAAACTGGCCTTCTGCAACAGCGCTTTGAGGATTTTCGAATTCGATATAAAGCGCGTCATCAAACTGAAAAAGCGTTGCATTTTCAAGCGGCTGTCTGTACCGGATTCTTGCCAGCACCTCGCGGGATTCACCGTTGTTCAACCGTAAATCTTCACGAACCCAGTGCAGTTCTGCGTTATTGATTTTAATGACTTTTCGGTAGAGCCCGGGAAAATCTTTGCCTTCGCCAACGTAAAGAATATTCTGTTCCATATCTCTGGAAATAATAAAACAGCTTTCCTGATGTCCGCCGATTCCCAGGCCTTTGCTTTGGCCGATGGTGAAATACTGCGCACCCTGATGTTTACCGATCACTTTTCCGTCTGATTTCCGGTACGAACTGGGCTGTGCATAAAACTGGAGTTCTTCCCTTTTATCTGAAAAAACCCGTTTTTCTGCTGAAAATCCTTCAAAATCATCAAAAATCTCTACGATTTCGCCTTCTTTTGGTTCCAGTTGCTGTTTAAGAAAATCGGGAAGTCTTACTTTTCCGATAAAGCATAATCCCTGTGAATCTTTTTTCTCAGCGGTTACCAAACCAGCCTCACGCGCAATGTCCCGAACTTCACTTTTGGTAAGTTCGCCAACAGGAAAAAGTGCTTTTGACAGCTGTTGCTGACTGAGCTGGCACAGGAAGTAACTTTGATCTTTGTTGTCGTCTTTTCCTGCGAGCAGATGAAATAATTCTTTACCTTCAGCATCCTGCGATGAAGAAACCCGCGCATAATGTCCCGTAGCCACTTTGTCTGCGCCGAGTGATAATGCTGTTTCCAGAAATACGTCGAACTTTACTTCACGGTTGCACAGAATATCGGGGTTTGGTGTTCTGCCTTTGGCATATTCATCAAACATATAATCCACGATTCTTTCTTTGTAAAGTGCACTCATGTCAATAACCTGAAACGGAATGCCCAGTTTCTGTGCTACCATCAGCGCGTCATTGCTGTCTTCAATCCACGGGCATTCATCCTCAAGCGTTACCGAAGCATCGTTCCAGTTGCGCATAAACAGGCCTACCACATCATGACCCTGCTTTTTCAGCAAATATGCCGCAACGCTGGAATCTACACCTCCGGATAAACCTACCACCACTTTCATTTCACAAAATTTTTGCAGTGCAAATTTACCCTTTTTTAGGCGGACTCTGATTTTTGGATTAATAATTGCTGAACCTGACGAAAATCTGTTATGAAGAAACTTGCTCTTTTCACCTTCCTTGGTTTTTCGGTATTTTCATTTGCTCAGATCGGCGTCGGAACCGGAATCGGCTCTGAACAGTCGCGCTGGACTATCGGTGGTGGCGCCAATGTCGGCTTTTCAGGTGGAAGCTATGGCAGTGGTTTTTCCTTAGGAATTACGCCGCGTGTCGGATATATGGTGACGGATAATTTCGAAGCTGGTGTTGCAGCCGGGATTAACTGGGCGAGCAACAGTTATTTCAGAACAACCATGCTTGGTGTTGGCCCCTTTGCGAATTATTATGTGAGTCCGAATTTCTTTCTTAATGCCATGTATCAGCATTATTTCTTTAACCAAAAAGATAAATACTACGGCTATAAATACTCTGCAGATGAACCTGCGCTGTATTTAGGCGGTGGTTATCTGCAGAGGGTCGGCGGTAACACCTTTATTCAGATTGGTGCGATGTACAATGTACTTTACAAAAGAGATTCGTCAGTCTTTGGCGGCGGTTTTATTCCAAACATCGGAATTGTTACACGCCTGTAATTTCCTAGAAAATATTGTAACCCAGTATCAGCGAAAAGGTATTGTTGTTTATATCATCAGTTACGAGACGTCTGTATCTGATTTCTCCTGAGAACTTTTCAGTAAAATTAACTCCGGCTCCGAATAGTACGCTTTGATTGGTTTTTAAATCGCGGTTTTCCGTAAAGATACTGCCGTCATTTCTCGTGAAAACCATTTCATGCGTAAGGTCGATGTCGACGATAGAGTATCCGGCATTCACAAAGAATTTCAGCTGTTCATTAACCGGAATATAATAGCGTATGCTGAGTGGAATTTCAATGGCAGAACTCTTGTAATCCATCATAAGTTCACCTCCGACAATGTTGGAGGACGAATAGGTTTCTGTTGCGGCAACCGTCCTGAAAGTAGGTTCTGCGACAAGCCCGAATCGGTTATCATTGAAAGGAAACAGGTATTCAAATTCTACTCCGAATCCGAATCCTACAGAACTGGCTTTTACGTATGCACCGTGCTCGTAAACAAGCAAAGGCTGGTCTGCAACAATATTTGAAAAGATGATGCGCGGTCGCAGGTTGATGTTAAATACACCTTGAGGTTTCACTGCTACATCCACTGCCTGGTTCGGATTTGCACAGGTATTTTGTGCCACGAAAAGATCGGTAAGTGCTTTCTGACTGTATCTTGCACTGCGGATTTCCTGCTGATTCGGATTACAGGTGAGAATGGTCGCCAGTTGATTTTTATAAGTTTCGTTGAATGCCAGAACTTTTGGTGCAGAGTAATACGGTTTGTAAACCAGTTGCCTGATTTCACCTCCGTCTTTGCGGTAAAAGTAGCGAACCAACTTCTTGTCCTGATATTTATACAGCTCCAGATCTCCTCCAACAAGTTTTCTGAGGGTAATCCGTTCTGAAACATTTTCCGGCTCATAAACTGTTGTCAGGTCGCTTAAGTTTTCAACGGTTTTGTCGTAAGAAACATCCTCAGAAATAAAAGTAGCTCCTCCAACCTCAAACTTCCGGATTTCCGATGCATTTAATATTCTGGGCGCCGCTGCGTCATTGTTTTTTACACGGATGGATGCGGGATTGTTCAGCCAGTCCAGATTTTCTATCAAAACTTCCTGCCGTTCGCCATTCGCGGTTATGATATAACCTTTTTCAAATTTTGCCTGTGCAAAAATCACCGTACTGAACAGGAGCACAACAAGGCTGTAAATATTCTTCATTAATTTAATAATTGGTTTTCAAATATATAAATTTGTATAAATTAACACAAAATTGTTAGTTTAAATATTGATGAAGCGTGATCTTTACATTGATTTTGCCAAAGGCCTGGCAACGGTTTCGGTTATTTTTATACATACCGTTTTTTGGAGCGGGCAGTTTTACGTTCCGGCAGAAGTGCGGACTTTGTCGCTGCTTTTCGATGTAGTGCTGTTCTATGCGCTGAGTGGAATTACATCAGGCGGCAATGTTGACAAAACTTTTTACCGGCTGCTCAAACTGCAGATCACCTATATGATTTTTGTAACCGGCGTGTTCTTCGTCGATTATCTGTTTAAGGTATTCGGCCTGAATTTTTTCGGCTTGCAATGGATGGAGAATTTTTATTCAACATTCGGTGGAAAGTACGTTCCGCAGAGTATTTCGACAGTACCGCAATGGCAGAATCTGGGTAACTGGTATATGCACAGCTACACCAATGCTGATACGTTTCCGGTCATTATGGGCAGTTTCTGGTATCTAAAAGTGTACTTTATACTGGCTGTTTTCGGGGTTTTGATCATCAGGTTTTTCCCGAAACATATCTGGTGGTTCGTTGCAGTTTGTCTGGGTCTTACGATGATCTACCACATTTTTCCGCATTATTTTCCTACTGGACAGGTTGCTTATGTTGCATTTTATCTCGCAGTGTTCCTTATCGGAAACCGGTTAAAGGGAAAAAAGATTTCGAATATGTTAGCGGTGGTGCTGTATGCGGGCGTTTTTGCCGCACTGGCATGGGTCTTCACGGGTTACGGAAAGGAAATTTTCTATCTGTTCAATAAAAATAAATTTCCGCCGAGAATTCCATACATTATTTGGATTACATTTGGTGTTGTTACGTTATTTGTACTTTACAACAGGTTGAAAATCAACAGAAAAAGTATCATTACGCATATTGGTGAAAATGCTATTTTTTTCTATTTCGCCCAGGGAATCAGCTCTACGCTGATCTATTTTCTGGTTCGCCCGTTGGAGGAGCAAATGCCGTGGTGGATTCTGTTACCGATTATTTTCGCCGTGAATCTTGTGCTGGCATATTTCATCGCACTCCTGTTGAAAAAAATTGATGACTTCGGCTGGAACATCCTCAGAATTCTGCAAAAAAATACTGCATCAGACAAATAAACTGATGCAGTTGAATTGTATTGTCGAAGATCTTATGCTCTTCTGTTACCTCTCGCAACCAGTGCGATAATCAGAATAAGAACCAAAGCTCCGATTACCCAGTACAGTGGATTGGATACCCATTCTTCTGTAGTAGTTGTCGTCGTGCTTTCAGTAGTGGTAATGTCCACTTCTGCAGGAGCTGTAGTCTGTGCTATTGCCAGTACACTGGAAAAGAACATAATGACTAAAAGTGCCATTTTTTCAAACTTTGCCGTCATGTTTGCAGGTAGTTTCATAATTCATTTATTTTAATAGTTAGTATTTTTCGATGCGACAATTTAGATGCCAATAGCTGGATGTAAACTATTTAGCACAAAATCATATAAGTTGAAACTGAAATTGTGAAAATGCAGTCAAACGTGTATTCATTTTTTCATTTTATAGTAAATTTACAGATAAATCAAAATATGTTTAAACTGAAACTTCCTACAGATCCTCGCTGGGCAAATGTTGCTGAAGGAAATCTGGAGGAAATTCTTACCGATCATGCGTGGTGTGAGCAGAAAGCAGCAACCAATTCGATTACCCTTATAACGATGCTTCCGGAATATCCGGAAATCGTTACTGAACTGCTTTCAATTGCGCAGGAGGAACTCGACCATTTCAGTCAGGTACACGAAATTATTCTCAAGAGAGGGTATACATTCGGCCGTGCGAGAAAGGATGATTATGTAAATGATCTGGCCAAATTTATCATTCAGGGAAGCCGTGAAGACTTAATCATCGATAAAATGCTGTTTGCTGCGATGATTGAGGCCAGAAGCTGTGAACGGTTTAAAGTGCTTACCGAAAATATTAAAGATGAAGAACTGCGCGTGTTCTATCGCGAACTGATGATTTCTGAAGCAAATCATTACACCACTTTCATTGCGTTTGCCCGAAAACTGGGCGATCCCGAGAAAGTAAACAAACGCTGGGAAGAATGGCTGGAATATGAAGCCAAAATCATTCAAAGTTACGGAACCAAAGAAACCATTCACGGATAAATGGAATCTGCAGGCAAAGGAAATAACAATTCAATTCTGAATATCCTGGTAAAATCTTTTTTTCAGGGTCTTCTGATTATTGGTCCTTTTGCCCTGACTGTCTGGATTATCTGGTATGTAGTTTCGTCGATAGACAGCATGGTTCCGGGTGTTTCAGAAAAACTGTATCCGGGAATAACTTTTCTGCTGGTCATTGCCGTGACCACAGTGATCGGTTATCTGGGTAACCGCTTCATCATCGGAAGGCTCATTGTTGATACGTTCGATTACATCCTGGAGCACACCCCCGGAATAAAATTTTTATACACTTCCCTGAAAGATGTGCTGACTTCGTTCGTCGGCGACAAGAAAAAATTCAACCGTCCCGTTCTCATTAAAACCTCTGCAGATCCTGAGGTGTGGAGAATTGGCTTTCTCACACAGGAAGATATGTCGTCTGTCGGCTTTCCGGATTATGTTTCCGTCTATCTACCTCATTCATACGCCGTGTCCGGCTGGGTAGTTTTTGTTCCGGCAAAAGACATTGTGGTTATGGACCATATCGGATCAGCACAGGCAATGAAATTTGCGGTCAGCGGTGGCGTTGCCGGTTTCCATTCAGACGATAACGTGTTTAAGGCGCCGGAATAATTACGTATACGTACTTCCCTGTTTCAGGAGCTGTTCTATTGCTCCGTCAATTATTTTTACTCAATTATAAAAAATTCAACTCATAATGAAATTACCATACGCAGAACCTTACAGAATTAAAATGATCGAAGAAATCCGCCAGTCAACCAAAGTAGAAAGGATTCAATGGCTGAAGGATGCCAATTTCAATCTGTTCAACCTTAAATCTTCACAGGTTTATATCGATTTGCTCACTGATTCCGGTACCGGTGCGATGAGCGACAAACAGTGGAGCGCTATGATGACGGGTGATGAAAGTTATGCCGGTTCGCGTTCTTTTCAGGAACTGCACGAAACAGTACAGAAAATCACCGGATTTAAATATCTGTTGCCGACACATCAGGGAAGAGCAGCTGAAAATGTGCTGTTCTCTGTGCTTGTGAATGATGGCGACGTCATTCCCGGAAATTCACATTTTGATACCACGAAAGGACATATAGAATTCCGAAAAGCACATGCCGTGGACTGTACAATCGACGAAGCATTCGATATCGAGAATCTGCATCCTTTTAAAGGAAATATCGATCTTGAAAAACTGGAAAACGTTTACAAAGAGCACGGCAGCGAGAAAATTCCGTTCTGCCTTATCACCATTACCTGTAACACTTCCGGTGGACAGCCTGTATCTCTGGAGAATATCAAAGCTGTAAAAGCCCTGTCTGACCAATATGGAATTCCGGTATATTTCGACAGTGCAAGGTATGCGGAAAATGCCTATTTCATCAAGCAAAGAGAAGAGGGACAGCAGGACAGAACGATTAAGGAAATCTGCAAAGAAATTTTCTCCTATGGTGACGGAATGACCATGAGTTCCAAGAAAGACGGACTTGTAAACATCGGTGGTTTTATTGCGCTGAATAATGAAGAAGTTTTTCAGAATGCATCCAATTTCACCATTATCTACGAAGGATTTATCACGTATGGCGGACTTGCCGGCAGAGATATGGCAGCGCTTGCCGTGGGTCTTGATGAAGCTACGGAATTTGCTTATCTCGAAAGCAGAATTTCGCAGGTGGAATATTTGGGTAATAAATTAATGGAGTACGGCATCCCTGTACAGAAGCCGATTGGTGGACATGCCGTTTTTATCGATGCGCTGAAATTTTTGCCGGGAGTTCCGCGCGAACAGTATCCTGCGCAGACACTGGCTGTGGAAGTGTACAAAGAGGCCGGAATACGAGGCGTGGAAATCGGGACCCTTTTGGCAGACCGCGATCCGGAAACGCGTGAAAACAGATATCCGAAGCTCGAACTGCTGCGTTTGGCAATTCCACGACGTACGTACACCAATAATCATATGGATTATATCGCTGCAGCGATGAAAAATGTTTATGACAGAAGAAACGAGATCACCAAAGGATTTTCTATTACCTGGGAGCCGCCAATATTGAGGCATTTCACGGTGAAACTGGAAGAAGCTGATTCTCAGGTTGTTCTGGAGCCTCAGAAATAGTATGGTGTAAACAAAAAATGAACAGGCAAAAAGAACACAGGAAATTTCTGGAATCCCTCAGGAAGAAACCGCCAAAGAATCTTGATCAGGTGGTTTTGCAAACCCACGAAGAAGTTTTCGAAAAAACCGACTGTTTGCAGTGCGCGAACTGCTGTAAAACCACCGGTCCTTTATTCACAGAGAAAGATATCGACCGTATTTCGAAGCATCTGAAAATGAAACCTGCTGCATTCGAAGCCAAGTTTCTGCGCACGGACGAAGATGGCGATAAGGTTCTTCAGCAGGTGCCCTGTTTTTTTCTGATGGCCGATAATGCCTGTTCCATATATGAAGTACGGCCGAAAGCGTGTCGGGAGTATCCGCATACAGACCGTCGTAAAATATACCAGATCAATAATTTAACCTTAAAAAACACACTCATTTGTCCTGCTGCATTCAACTTTGTTGAGTTGCTTATGCAAAAAACAGAAAAGCAGTAGGGGTTTTGATAAATTTGCCGCATGAAACAGTTTTCTTCTAAAAGAAGCGTTCA
>JAEWOM010000268.1 GCA_023399675.1 Bacteroidota bacterium | reverse complement strand
ACACTGATCCACAGGAGAAAAGAGTTCCGCGGTGCGCTGGACAGTGTAGAAAAGCTGCAGGATTTAAAGAATAAGGGAAAAATCAATCTGATTACACCGGCAGAAGTGACGGAACTTCACGGAAACGGACATATCGAAGCAATTACCGTTAACAGTGAAGGCGAGTCGCTGAAAATTGATACCGATTTCTTTATTCCTTTATTCGGACTGACTCCTAAACTCGGGGAAATTGCAAACTGGGGTCTTGAGATTGAGAAAAACGCGATCAAAGTAAATAATGCCCTCGATTATCAGAGCAACCGTGAAGGGATTTATGCGATCGGCGATATCAATACCTATCCGGGGAAACTGAAACTGATTCTTTGTGGTTTCCACGAAGCTACACTGATGTGTCAAAGCGTTTACAGCAGAATGAATCCGGGAAAAAAATACGTACTGAAATATACCACCGTAAGCGGTGTTGACGGTTTCGACGGCAGCCGTAAAGAAGCCGAAAAAGCGGTAGTAAAGAAAATCGATTAACACAGGTAGATTTACATTAGCCGGGTGAAGGATTATTATTATTTTTTGGGTGTTAAAACTGATGCTTCAGCCGAAGATATCAGGAAAGCGTACCGCAAGCTTTCGCTGAAATACCATCCTGACAAAAACCCGGACGATGAATTTTTTGCTGAAAGATTTCGCGAAATTCAGGAGGCCTACGATACGTTAAATGATCCGGAACGCAGGAAACTGTACGATTCCGGAACTGTATCAAATATTGTTCGGCCCCGCTCCGCAGAACCGCCGGTAATCAAAACTTTTACGTCCACAAAAATTCATGTGGTGAAGGGCGATGAGGTAACCATCAAGTGGAATACCACCCACGCCGATGTAGTGAAGGTACTGCCTTTCGGCTTACAAAAAGCCTATGGTGAAAGAACGTTCAGAATAACGGAATTTAAAGACGGTAAGTTTGTGATTATACTGCATGCAACCAATTCCTACATCAATAAAACCGCTGTGCAAGGAATTACCGTGATGGAAATTTCGGAAAGGCAGAGGCAAAAGTTTGGCAAGGAATCGGCAGAAACCCATTCAGGATCGGTGAAAGTTCCGCCGCACACCCTCGCAAGAAACAAATACCGCAAGCAGGTAATTGTGGTTCTTATTCTGATCGCGATATTATTTTACCTCGCAGCAATCTGGGTAGAGTAATCAGCAGATTTTTGCTCGTCCGGGGCATTTTTTGCACCGTTTACCTTTCTTGAACTTTTTACAGCACTTCTTTTTAAGGCACTGTAGGTCCGTATTTACGGCGAGCGGCGGTACCAGGAATGGTGTAGTTTTTAAAAGCATGTACAAATATAAATTTATTTAGACTAATTCCAAATAGTTTGGTAAAATTTATATCCATATTGTAATAATTTACTGTTTTTCCACGTGAATTTTTTTGTGGTATCAAAATTGAGCATACCCATCAGATGAATTATGGTTTAAAAATGAGAAAGCAACTTGCGATTTTTGCTCTTGCCGCAGGAATAGTGGTTTCCTGTAACAAGGATGCAGATGTTAATAATAATCAAAGTAAAAAACCGGAAACTGCTCCGGTAGAAACTCCTGCAAAACCGGTTCGGAACGGTTTGACCGTTCAGGATTCAATGTTGGCAGCCCAGGAAAAAATTCAGTTCAGCACGCTGATATTTCCCAAAGGCAAGAAGGATTCTGTAATGGGTGAATTTATTAAGAATTTCAGCGAAGAGGAGCGCTACAACATCCTGGCTCTGAACAGACTCGATAATAAAAACCGCTGGCGTGCGGATACGTTGGTCATTCCGAACGATCCGAAGGCAGCAATCATGAATTTTGCACCGTTTCCGTTGGTCGTAGATTCATTGGCTCAGGTCGATAAGCTCGCGATGTTTTCTTATAATATTCATGCATACGGACTGTACGAGAAAGGCAAACTCATTAAATGGGGACCGAGCAGCATGGGAAAAAAAGCGACACCGACTAAGAAAGGCCTGATGTTTACCAACTGGAAAAAGGAAGTCGCAATTTCAACATCCAACAGTGAATGGATTCTCCGCTGGAACTTCAATATTCACAATACGCTGGGGATTGGATGGCATCAGTACGAACTTCCCGGTTTTCATGCTTCGCACAGCTGTCTGAGACTGCTGGAAGAAGATGCTAAATATATGTACAGCTGGGCTGATCAGTGGGTGCTTACCGATGGCGGAAATACCGTAAAGGCAAAGGGAACACCGGTAATTGTTTTCGCTGATACCGATTTCAAAGAAAAGCCATGGCTGAAACTTGCCGGAAGTGCTTCAGCAAATAATTACAAAGTTGAAGATATCAACAGCCTGGTGTCCGAATATATTCCCGAGATTCTGAAAGAACAGAAAAATTCAGATTCTATCAGGGCAGAAAGAGCCAAACTGATTACGCGGGATGATACAAAATCCGGAACTAAAAAACAGACCGGCAGCGTTTAGCTGCCGGTTTCGTATTTCAAAAGGGCGTCTATTGCAAATTGACGTAATTTTTCCATCTCATTTTTAGCTTTGCTTTGCCCGATTCTGCTGGCAATATAAAGCAGTGCAATCAAACCTAGCATGACGAAAGACGCGGTAAGTGCCCACGGAAAATCATCAGACTTTATCTGTCTCTCTACAAACCACATCGTAAAAAACGTCATCCAGAGTACAAAAAAGAGAAAGTATAGAAACATGAACAGTGTCCAGATTGATGATCCGGGCCCGAAAACGCCGCGAAGCACAGTCTTTTCATCTTCCTTCTCAGTTCTTATCGACAGATATGGCTTCCAGTAATGTTCTTCCGGTGTGTTCACACTGATTGTTGCGACTTCGCGGTTGATATTTCCGTCAAATTCTTCCCGGTTTACATGAAGATATTCTTTCAATTGTTCCTCGACCTCCTCTTTATCGAGGTCTGTAAATATTTTGAATCGGGGCCGTGCTCTGATGCGGTCTAATGTTGTTTCTTCAGTTTTCATCGATATAGGGTATGGGGTCTTTCAAAGTAAATTCAAATTTAAGCGGTTTCCCGTTACGTTCCACTTCCAGGATTATTTTTCTGCCGGATTCTGATTTCATGAACTCCCTGATCCGGTCCAGTTTCATTTCCGCAGTATTTCTCCCGTTAATTTTCATGATTTTATCATTTTTCGTGATGCCGGCCAACTGGGCCGGAGAATCTTTGCGGGTTCCGGCTACTATATACTCCGGTTTCAGTGTAAATTTATACTGAAATTCACCTTTTGAAGAATAGGCCGGGATTTCCGATGCTGCGTTGGTTATTGCTGCAGGATTTTCCACTTTTACCAAATCGGTTTCCCACCGCATGCCATTGTGCCGCACGTCGAGCCCGCTCATATCCATTGTAAAAGGATCACGATGAAAGCGGTTGGGTTTCAGGTAGATCTTATTGTTCGGATAATCTGTCACGAGATGAAATCTTTTCAAAATTTCGTCTCCTACAGAGCCTTTCCGGTCTTTCACGAGGGTCAGGTTTTGCAGTGAATATCGGTCAGGTATTGCGACAGTTGCTTTTCGGAACAGGAATTTGCCGATCCGAAGATGATGAATTCTGCTTCTTTTACCGTGAATATCTCCATTGAAACCACGGCCGAGATAATCATCAATATGCGGCTGTTTTATTTCTTCGTTTTCCAACAGACTGGTAAAAAGCCACACGGCATCGCTGTTCCCGAGATCTACCAGCATTTTTGCCTGCTGCTCTTCACCGTTTTGCTGAATGTACGTTCCGATGTAGGGTTTTTTCTGTTGCACTTCGAGTGGAAATTCTTCATAGCCATTCAGCGCAATGTTCTCATCAGGAGCAAAAAATGTCATCTTTCTGGTTTGATAGTTTATTCTGATCTTAAAATTTTTGAACATTTGATAACCTATCACACCATTGATCGGAATGCCGATATGCGATGAAATATTAAAATCCGGATCAGGAATAATGTACAGTGTCTGGCTTTCATCAGTAATGTGCCGTCCGATTTGCATACGGTTGTTTACTGCTTCATAGCCTTCCACATCGGTTTGTCCACCAAGACCGCTGAATTTTGTCTTCACCGCATTTTCAAAATCAATCTCCTTGTTTTCCAAGCTGAAAAGGATGGTTTCTGCCACACCGGAATCAACCAGGAAGGTCAGTTCCACACCATTAACGGTTATAGGAATAAAGATCAGATTGCTGATGAACTGGAAGGGGACAGTGGTGCGCGACTTTCCGTTCTGAAAATGGAAGCCGTCATGCTGCGCATTTACAGCAACGAAAAAAAAGACCAGCACCCAACTCAGGAATTTCATTTACTGAAATTACAAAAATTCCCTGAAGACCGGTCCTGTTTAATTTAAGGCAGATCTCGCAAAATTTTTGAGAGTTTCCCATGCTCAAAAAAGTACAGACTTCCTTGCCATTCATTTTTTGTATTTCGCTGCTGCCCCCGAAGGTCATTCTGGAAATATTTGCTGTATGTTCCGGAATAAGATTTTCCGTAAAAATCAGAGTCCATTGCGAAAAGGGGAGCGGTGAAAATGTCCGAACGCTGCACTGTGGTTTTTTCAAGTTTTCCAAATCCTTCCATGACCAAAAATAACTTGTAGCCGTGCTCTTCAGCAAAATCCTGATACACGGACATCGGTCTGCAATATTCCGAAGTGCAACCGTTGGTGAAGAAGTAGACCAACGATTTTGGGTGTTTCTGAATCTCACCTCGCAGCTGCAAACCATTTACTTTGTAGATTTTGCTTTGATCTGTATTTACAAATGTTTTTAGTGGTACTATCATACTTTTTTCAGCATCTGACAGTTTTTTATAATCATCTGTAAAACCGTAAACTCTGCAAGATTGGACTGAGAGACAAAGCAGAGCTGCAACAATAATTCGATACATATTTTAAATTTTTTTTCGAAAATAAAAAATCCCCGAAAATTTTCGGGGATTAGGTATTAAATATTTCAGCAAGCTGGATTAGTAACGGTAATACTCCGGTTTGTATGGTCCTTCAACCTCTACACCGATGTATTT
>JAEWOM010000002.1 GCA_023399675.1 Bacteroidota bacterium | reverse complement strand
CTTTCAATCAGCCGCGAACTTGCCAAACTGCTGGGCGGAAAAATCGAACTCAAAAGTAAAGAAGGCGAAGGCAGTACTTTTAAACTGATCGTTCCCGTTGATGCAGAAAAATCTCAGGCGCAACAGCATGAAAACACGGTAATGACCGAGACTGTTGAACTGGAAACTGCGCCACAGAAAGCGGTAACAACCGATTTGCCACAGCGGTACATCTCCGAAAGCATTCCGCAGCCTGTGGATGATGACCGCGAAAATATTGAACCCGGTGATAAAGTTATTCTGATCATTGAAGACGATACGGATTTTGCTAAAATTCTGCTGAAGTTTACCCGAAGTAAAAACTACAAAGGTATTGTTGCCGTTCGTGGCGACGACGGCATTGAACTCGCTGAACATTTCCGACCTCATGCAATTCTGCTGGATATCCAGTTGCCGGTGATGGACGGATGGCAAGTGATGGAAGCACTGAAATCAAAACCGGAAACAAAACCGATTCCGGTTCACATGATGTCTTCGATGAAAATGAAACAGGAAAGTCTGCTGAAAGGCGCGGTAGATTTCATCAACAAGCCTTTTGCCCTGGAACAGATGCAGGAAATGTTCAGGAAACTGGAAACTGCACTGAACAAATCTCCTAAAAAAGTACTGATTGTAGAAGAAAATGAACAGCACGCGAAAGCCCTGAGTTATTTTCTGAGTGCTCATAACATCAATACGAGTATTTCTACCAACGTCGCCGACAGCATCGGTTCGCTGCAAAACCGCGAAATCGACTGTGTTATTCTCGACATGGGCGTTCCGGACAGAAATGCTTATGAAACACTGGAAACCATCAAAGAAAATCCCGGCCTGGAACAGCTGCCGATTATTGTGTTTACCGGTAAAAACCTTTCGAAAGGCGAAGAAAACCGCATCAAAAAATATGCGGATTCCATTGTGGTGAAAACGGCCTATTCCTATCAGCGGATTCTGGACGAAGCCGGCCTGTTTCTTCATTTGGTTGAGGAAAGAAATAAAACCAAAAATGCAGACAGTAATCTCGGTAATCTCAGCGAACTCCGCAATATTCTGAAAAGTAAAACAGTTCTGGTTGCCGACGATGATGTACGTAATATCTTTTCGCTTACCAAAGCACTGGAAATGCACGGCATGAAAGTAATCGCCGCGATGGACGGAAAAGAAGCACTGGCTGTGCTGGAAAAAAATCCTGAGGTGGATGTGGTGCTGATGGATATGATGATGCCGGAAATGGACGGTTACGAAACAATTCGCGAAATAAGACGTTCCGAAAAGTACAGAAATCTGCCTGTTCTTGCCGTAACGGCAAAAGCCATGATGGGCGACCGCGAAAAATGTATTGCAGTCGGCGCTTCAGATTTTATTTCGAAACCGGTGGATATCGATCAACTTATTTCCCTGTTACGGGTTTGGCTTTACGATAAAAATTAATACTGACGTTTATGAAAAACAGCGAAATTCTCATCATTGATGACGACAGCAAAAATATTTTTGCACTGAGCGCGGTTTTAAAAGCAAAAAAATTCAAATGCATATCTGCGCAAAGTGCGGCGGAAGGTTTTCAGCTTCTCGCAGAAAACAGGAATATCGGCGTGGTTCTGCTCGATATGATGATGCCTGAAATGGACGGCTACGAAGCCCTTCGAAAAATGAAAAACGAAGATTCTTTCAAAAATATTCCCGTAGTGGCCATAACAGCACAGGCAATGGCCGGCGATCGTGAGAAATGCCTTGAAGCAGGCGCTGATGCCTACATTTCAAAACCGGTAAATGTGGATGAATTACTGAATGTGCTAAACCGGGTAAAAGCAGCAAGGTGAAATCAGAAAACAACGATGAAAAGGTAGATATACTGCTTGCGGATGTTCTTGAAGTGTACGGATATGACTTCACCGGCTATTCCCGTGCCTCATTGAAGCGCAGGATGATCCGGCTGTATGAAATGGATAAATTTGTGAGCTTTGCTGAATACCGCTACAAAATCCGAACGGATGCAGGCTATTTCAAACGGTTTCTGGAGCAGATTACGATCAATGTTACCGAGATGTTCCGCGATCCTGAATTCTACCGTTCCCTGCGAACGGAAATTCTCCCGCGATTGCGGACATATCCTTTTATTCGTATCTGGATTGCGGGATGCAGCACAGGCGAAGAAGCCTATTCCATAGCCATTTTTCTGCACGAACTGAATTTGCTTCAGAAATCGCTGATTTACGCAACGGATATCAACAGCGCTGTTCTGGAAAATGCGGCACAGGCAATCATTCCGCTGAACAAACTGAAGCTGTACACCGAAAATTACAATGCCGCAGGTGGAAGCGAAAATTTTTCAAATTATTACACCGCGAATTATTCGCTCGGAAAGCTGAAAGACGAACTCAAGTCCAAAATCATTTTTTCCACGCATAACCTGGTTACCGACAATTCGTTTAACGAATTTCAACTCATCCTGTGCCGGAACGTAATCATCTATTTCGACCGGCCTTTGCAGAACAAGGTTTTCGAACTGTTTGACGGCAGTCTGGAAAAATTCGGATATTTGGCATTAGGCACCAAAGAAACCCTGGATTTCTCTACTGTTTCCAAAAATTATGAACGGGTTGGTACCGAAAAAATATGGCGGAAAATTCACTAATTATGGCAAACGAGTGCGAAGTACTGATTATCGGAGGTTCTGCCGGCAGCCTGGAAGTGCTGCTGAAAGTGTTGCCACTGCTGAACACAGATCTGGAGTTTGCGATAATTCTGGTTCTTCACCGCAAGTCGGGCAAAGACAGCATGCTTACCGAGTTGCTCAGCCATAAAACCGAAATCCCCGTAAAAGAACTCGAAGAAAAAGAAAAAATCATTAAAGGAACCATCTATATCGTACCTCCCAATTATCATCTGCTGATAGAAAACGACCGTACTTTCTCACTGGATGCTTCAGAAAAAGTTAATTTTTCGCGGCCATCCATTGATGTTACTTTCGAAAGCGCAGCAGAGGTTTTCGAAGAGAAACTGACCTGTCTGCTGCTTTCGGGCTCAAACAAAGATGGTACAAACGGCCTGCTGAAAGTTAAAGAATACGGCGGAAAGGTTATAGTACAGCAACCCGATTCTGCAAAAGTTCCGTATATGCCGGAATATGCTATTGCTGAAGTGGAAACTGATGCTATTTTGCAAACCGAAGAAATGGCAGACTACATCAATAAACTATAACATGAGTAAAAAAATATTCATTTTCGACGATAATAAAGAGATTCTGGAACTGTGCACCTATATTCTGGAGGATTTTGGATGCGAAGTAAAAACCTCGCCAACAACCACCGACATTGAAAAACAGGTACGGGAACATATGCCTGATTTGATTTTTATGGATAACTGGCTGCCGGATCTCAGCGGAATTGAAGCAACAAAACTGTTGAAATCTGATGCTGATCTGAAGAATATTCCGGTTGTTTATTTTACTGCAAATACCAACATCAGTGAACTGGCACAGGAAGCAGGCGCCGACGCCTACCTTGCGAAACCGTTTGATATCGTTCAGTTTGAAGATCTGGTGAGCAAATTTCTGAATTCTTAAAGTCTGATTTCCGTCCGTTTCCGTCATTCTGATTAGATATAAAATCCTTACATTTATTTTCAGAAGCTGAAAATGAAACTGGACGCCCTAACTATTTTTTTGATCTGGATCATCCTCACCCTTGTCGTGGGACTGATTATCTACTTTTTTCAGCAAAGATTCTTTTTTCATCCCGAAAAACTACCGGCAGATTTCAAATTTGCCTACGAAAATCTGAATGCCGAAGAACTGACCGTAGAAACAGAGCCCGGCGTCCATATTAACTATCTCCATTTTAAAGCTGAACATCCGATCGGGATCGTTTTTTACCTGAAAGGCAATACCAAAAGCATCAAAGGATGGGGA
>JAEWOM010000299.1 GCA_023399675.1 Bacteroidota bacterium | reverse complement strand
ATACAAGATTACTTCTGTTGTTGGCACCTACGGAATTCAGCGTATCATAATGCTGGGTAACAACGATCAGTGCTGAAGCTTCTGCCGCGTTAATATTCACACTGTTCAACACTTCTACGGATTCCTGCAAACCTTTAGCAATTTCCCGACGCTGGTCGGCAATACCCTGTCCCTGCAGTTTTTTCGATTCTGCTTCTGCTTTCGCTACCGCAACAATTCGGATTCTCTGCGCTTCAGATTCATATTCAGCGGCCGTTTTTTCACGTTCTGCAGCGTTGATTCGGTTCATCGCGTGCTTTACCTGCTCATCCGGATCGATATCGGTAACCAGCGCCTTTACAATGTCGTAACCATAGCTTTGCATCGCGTCCTGAAGTTCACCTTTTACGGCAATAGCGATATCATCTTTACGAACGAATACATCATCGAGTTTCAGTTTCGGCACTTCGGCACGAACTACATCGAAAACGTAAGAAGTAATCTGTGCTTCAGGAAATTCCAGTTTATAGTATGCATCAGCCACCTGATCTCTGATTACCTGATACTGTACTGAAACTTTCATTTTGATGAAAACGTTATCGAGTGTTTTGGTATCAATCAATACATCGAGTTGCTGAATACGCAGATTCAATCTCTTGGAAATCTGGTCGATGTACGGAATTTTAAGCTGCAGGCCGGCATGCCGTACCGAATGAAATTTCCCGAGGCGTTCAACAATTGCCGCAGTGGCCTGTTTCACGGTAAAGAAAGACAGAAAAAGTGTCACGAGGGCAAGAAACACAATTACATAAATAAATGTCATAGTTTTTGATTTAATGATTATCTGATTAGTACTCTATTTGTTCTAAAAGTTACGGTTTTTTATTCGATTTGCAACTTATTTCCGGTTTCAGGATTCAATTGAAAAAAACACCTACATCGTCATTCCGATGTCTATTCCTTTGATTTTCCTATAAAGATCGGTAGCGTAATTATCGGTCATACCCGAAACGAAATCGATAATCCCCAAAACCTTCTGGTAATCGGATCCTGCTTCGTACTGAAACTGTGCAGGCAGAAGTTTTAGCGCCATTTTATCATAAGATTTCCTTTCCTCTTTTGTCTTAATCACAGACGGAATAAAATGATTCAGCAGTTCGTACATAACATTATAACCGGCGTTTTCAATTTCAACCACTGCTTTATGATTGTAAATTTTTTCGATCGAAAACCGCTCAATTTCCTGCAGCGCAGGATTCTCCTGTTTAATAATATCGAGTAAAGCGGTATCTGCATTTCCATTCAGAATCTGCTCAGAATGTGTTTGCCAGTTGGTAACCGTTTTATTGATCAAAGCATTAATTACTTTCGCGCGCAGATAGGAAATCCGTTCGTTTGCGTTGGTTAACAGCCGCAACTTCTCTTCCACCCTTTGCACATTCTGATTTTCCGATTTAATCAGATCATAGAAAAGATTTTCACAGTCGGCGGTGGAAACAATGCCCAAACGGTGCGCATCCTCCATATCGATAATATTGTAGCAGATATCATCGGCTGCCTCAACGAGCCATGCAAACGGATGTCTTTTAAAAATCACCGGATCATCATTTTCCTGAATCATATTGACAGACTGCGCAATGTCCAGAAAAGTTGCTTTTTCGTTCTGAAAAAACCCGAATTTTTTTCTGTGTAAAATGCCTTTTTTCTTCGCCACAGATTCACAGGGATATTTTGCAATGCTCGCAAGTGTGGTATGCGTCAGTTGGACACCGCCTTCATCTTTTCCGTTCTGCTGATGTGTAAGAACGCGTATCGCATTGGCATTTCCTTCAAAATTCACCAGATCAGCCCATTCTTTTTCAGAAAATTTATGTTGCAGATCGCTGCGGTTTTTTTCGAAGTAGCTCGCAATCGCATCTTCTCCGGAATGTCCGAAAGCCGGGTTGCCGATGTCATGGCACAAACATGCAGACGCTATGACATTTGACAGATTATAGCGATAAAAATTTCCGGAATCTTCTGTCAGTTCCCCGGAAAAATGTTCTGCAATAAATTCTCCAATTACACTTCCCAGACTTCTTCCTACGCTTGAAACTTCGAGCGAATGCGTGAGCCGGTTATGGACAAAAACGCTTCCCGGTAAGGGGAAAACCTGTGTTTTGTTCTGAAGCCTGCGGAATGCCGACGAGAAAATAATTCTGTCGAAATCGCGCTGAAAATCGGTACGCGATGCGGCAGTGGCACCATGATTTCCGGTTCTTTTATTGGTAAACAGTTTGTTCAGGTCCATCAGGCAAAAATAGTTTTTTCAATATGAAGTTAAACGATTAAAAACTGAAAAAACCTGACCAGTTTGTCTCTGAAGGTTGGAATTTTCTGCTCTTTCTTCGAAGTAAGATTAGTGTCAATCTGATGTAAAAAAAATCCCGGAAAAAAAATTCCGGGATTACTTAAAATCTGTTACTTCAAACTTACATGTATGATTCAATCGGTTCGCAGGTGCAGACGAGATTTCTGTCACCATAAGCTTCATCAACTCTTGAAACCGATGCGAAAAATTTATGCTCGCGCACCCAATCCAGCGGATAAGCTGCTTTTTCGCGGCTGTAAGGCTTGTCCCAGGAGTCAGAAATAACCAGCTGTTCGGTATGAGGTGCATTTTTCAGAACATTGTTAGTTGCATCTGCATCACCATTTGCAATTTCGTCGATCTCTTTTCTGATGCTGATCAGCGCTTCTGCAAATCTGTCGATTTCCTCTTTGCTTTCGGATTCCGTTGGTTCAATCATCAGCGTTCCGGCTACCGGAAACGACACAGTCGGTGCGTGGAATCCGTAATCCATCAGTCTTTTCGCAACATCGGCAACTTCAATTCCGATCTGCTTAAACGGTCTGAAATCTACAATACATTCGTGTGCTACTCTACCGTTACCGTTTTGGTAGAGAATTTCGAAATGCTCAGCAAGAACTTCTTTAAGATAATTGGCATTCAGAATTGCATATTCTGTAGCCTGTTTAAGGCCGGTTCTGCCAAGCATCTTAATGTAGGCGTAAGAAATATTCAGTACCAGAGAAGAACCGAACGGCGCAGCAGAAATGGCTTCCAGAGCTTCTTTACCACCGATTTTTATGTTCGGGTTCGAAGGAAGGAAAGGAACGAGATGTCTGGCAACGCAAATCGGGCCAACTCCAGGACCTCCGCCACCGTGCGGGATAGCGAAAGTTTTGTGAAGATTCAGGTGGCAAACATCTGCACCGATATGTCCGGGACTCGTAAATCCAACCTGCGCATTCATGTTCGCACCGTCCATATATACCTGACCTCCGCAATCATGTACAGTTTTGATGATTTCCTTGATATTGTCATCGAAAAAACCATACGTTGAAGGATAAGTGATCATCGCGGCAGCAAGATTCTCCTTGTGCTGCTCGGCTTTTGATTTCCAGTCTTCCGGATCAATCTCTCCGTTTTCCAGGTTTTTGCACACCACAACTTTCATCCCTGCTAGCACTGCGGAAGCCGGATTGGTACCGTGAGCAGACTGTGGAATCAGTACAATATTCCGGTGTTTTTCACCTTTTGATTTGTGGTACTCACGAATCACCATCAGTCCCGCATATTCTCCCTGCGCACCCGAGTTAGGCTGTAACGAAGTTCCGGCAAATCCGGTAATTTCTGCGAGGTCTTTTTCCAGGGTTTTGATCATCGTTTGGTATCCGCCTGCCTGTTCTGTAGGAACAAACGGATGTACACTTCCCCATTCCGGCATAGAAAGAGGAATCATCTGCGTTGCAGCGTTCAGTTTCATCGTACAGGATCCCAGAGAAATCATGGAATGTGTTAACGACAGATCTTTGCGTTCCAGCCGTTTGATATAACGCATCAGCTCTGTTTCTGTATGATATTTGTTGAATACTTCTTCCGTAAGAATATCATCAGTTCTCAGATTTTCTTCAGGAATCGTGCAGGTGTCGAGATAATTCAGTTTGAATGCCTGTCTGTCTTTAAACTGCGCAAATGCATCAAACAGTTTCTGCAGTTTTTCCATCGTCGATGTTTCGTTGATGGACATACTAACCACCCCTTCTGTAAAGTAATTCAGGTTAATTTTACGGTCGCGCATCAGGCGCAGCAGTTTTGCTTTATCATCTTCGTGCAGACGGATCTTCA
>JAEWOM010000243.1 GCA_023399675.1 Bacteroidota bacterium | reverse complement strand
TGGAAAAAGTAAAAGAAGAACTGAAAAAAGCCCTGTACCTGCAGGCATAATATAGATAAAAACTCTCGAAAGAGAGTTTTTTCATTTAAAAATAAGAATAAAACGTAATATTCTTTCCATCTACCTTTGTCCAAAATTTTTCAGGAATGGCACTGGATACTGCAGGAAATCATTTCAACTTAAAAAAACTCTCTTTTGTCGGCGTACTCGTTTCATTGGGAATCGTTTTCGGCGACATCGGCACTTCCCCACTATACGTTATGAAGGCGATTGTGGGAGCAAGGCAGGAATCTGCGACTTTGCCACTCGAAGAATATATTGAAGGAGCACTATCCTGTATTATTTGGACACTTACTTTACAGACGACCCTTAAATATGTGATCATTGCGCTTCGTGCAGACAATAAAGGTGAAGGCGGAATCCTGGCGCTGTATTCTCTCGTAAAAAAATTCAAAAAACCCTGGCTCTATATCATTGCGCTCATCGGTGCGGCTACGTTGGTTGCCGACAGTGTAATTACGCCCTCGCTCACCATTATGTCGGCCATTGAGGGTTTGAAAATATTCAACCCCGAAACGCCGGTGGTAATGATTACCGTTGGAATTTTATTCATTGTATTTTTTGTACAGCAGTTCGGCACCAGTTTTATCGGGAAATTTTTCGGACCGATCATGGTGCTTTGGTTCCTGGCACTGGGAATTTTTGGCGGGCTTCATATTTCAGATCATTATGAAATTTTCAAATCATTCAATCCGTATTATGCGTATAAGCTGATCAAAGATTCACCAAGTGCCATTGTGATTCTGGGAGCTGTATTTCTCTGTAACACCGGTGCGGAAGCACTCTACTCCGATTTGGGTCATTGCGGAATTAAGAACATCCGGATCAGCTGGGTTTTTGTCAAGGCGATGCTTATTCTGAATTATCTTGGACAGGGAGCCTGGCTGCTCGATAATGTAGACCGCGTAAAAAGCGAAGGACTGAATCCTTTTTTCGGAATTATGCCGGAATATCTGATCCTACCCGGAGTCGTTCTGGCAACTGCTGCAGCCATTATCGCGAGTCAGGCAGTCATTACGGGATCATTTACGATGTTTTCCGAGGCGATGTCTATCAATTTCTGGCCGAATCAAAAAATTGATTACCCTTCCGGTGTGAAAGGTCAAATGTATATACCGAAAATCAACTGGACGCTGTTGATCATGTGTATCATCGTGGTACTGTACTTTCAGGAATCCCACAAAATGGAAGCTGCATATGGTCTCACGATCACGATTACCATGCTGATGACCACGATTCTTCTCATTTTCTGGCTCAGAAGAAAACGCGTCCATACAGCGATTCTGGTATTGTTTGCCAGCGTATATCTGGCGATTGAACTGGGGTTCTTCGGTGCCAATATCATTAAATTTTTTGATGGCGGCTGGCTCACAGTGGTTTTGGGCGGATTTATCGGCATCTGCATGTACGCGTGGTTTAACGGCAGACAAATCAAAAATAAGTTCATCAAATTTGTCAAGCTGAACAAATACGTTCCGATTATCCAGGAGATGAAACTCGATGAATCGATTCCAAAATACGCGACCAATCTGGCATACCTGAGCCGGTCAAAGAAAAACGATGAAATAGAAGCGAAGATCATCTATTCAATCATTCGGAAGCAGCCGAAAAGAGCAGATCATTATTTCATTCTGAATATTCTGAATCAGGAAGATCCCTATACCTTTAAATATTCTGTTGATGAGATTCTGCCGGGAACTGTGTACAGGATCAACTTCCTGCTGGGTTTCAAAGTGGACCGCAGAATCAATGATTATTTCGATGAAGTGCTGAAAGATCTGATGCATGACGGTATTATTCCGGCACGAAGCGGTTATCCGTCGCTGAGGAACCACCAGATTCCACCCGATCTCAAATATGTAATTATCGATAATTCCTATATCAACGATCAGTTGCTGACGGTGAAAGAAAAAATCATCCTGAATATTTACAACTTTGTAAAATATATCGGAAGTGATGATTTCAAAGCCTGGGGCGTATCTCCGCACAATGTTGTGGTGGAATCGGCACCGCTGCTCGACCAGGAAATTGTAACGAAGAAAATTGAGCAGGTGGAATTCCGCCGAATGGAGTAATCTGCAGCATCTTCTAAAATTTGTTTAAATTTGTCGCAAATGAGTCCGATGAATTCAGCACAGAAGGAGAAAAATGTCGCACAAATTAAAGATGTGCTGCGACAGTATTTGCAGGAAAAAGGATTCCGGAATACTCCTGAACGCTACACCATACTGGAAGAAATCTATAAACTGGACCATCATTTCAATGTGGATGACCTCTACCTGATGATGCTGCAGAAAAAATATCACGTTTCTAAAGCCACAATCTACAATACGATTGAAATTTTCCTGGATGCAGGCCTGATCCGGAAGCATCAGTTCGGCGAAAAAACCATTAGTTCATCGTCCTACGAGAAATCTTATTTCGATAAGCAACATGATCACCTGGTAATCTACAAAAGCGACTCTGATAAAGAAATTGAAGAAATCATTGAGTTTTGCGATCCCCGGATTCAGGGCATCAAGGAGGCGATAGAAGAAGCTTTTGGCGTAAATATTGATTCGCACTCGCTGTACTTTTACGGTACCAAACGATCCTGATGATTCGATTTTTGCTGCTTTTCCTGCTGCTTTCCCTGCAGCTTACTGCCCAGATTCCGCAGCCGAAACCTGCGGCAAAAGATCCGTTTTTTAATCAGACACCGGCTCAGGCTACAGATCCCGGGCAGAAAGTAAATCACATCCATTCCGACCGTTTTGGTAAAGACCCTGCGAAATATGACGGTAATATTTACTTCGACGGAAATGTCCAGTTTGAACACCAGGGCTCCTATCTTAACGCAGATCTGGTTATTCTTTACGAGCAGCAGAACTTTGTACGCGCTGTAGGCAATGTGCGCCTTCAAAATCCTGATGGCTCTGTAATCACAGCCAATGAGATGGAATATGACGGCAATACCGAGCGTGGAATTGCGAGAAAAAACGTTGTACTGCAGGATCCGGCACAAACGATCAGAACAGAGCTTCTGTATTACGACAGACGGGCAAATCAGGCGTATTTCAATACCGGCGGAACGATTACACGGCAAGGAAGCACCATGTACACGCGTAGTGCCAACTATGACATCGCTTCCCGCATGATCGATTTTACCGGAAATGTAAAAATAGAAAACAGCGACTACATCGTTGACGGCACCAATATTAAGCAGAACCAAAACACGAATACTGCGGAATTTTTCGGTCCGACCACTATAACAAGCAGAAGCAATCCCAAAAATTACGTTTATACCGAGCAGGGCCGTTATCTGATGAATCAGAAGGAAGTTTTTCTGAATAAGAACTCCCGCATTCATTATAATGACAAAATCCTCACAGGGAATTCGATGTACTACAATCAGCTCACCGGTTTTGGACGTGCTGAAGGCGATGTGCTGCTTCGCGATCCCCTGCAGAAAAGATATCTGGTTGGCGATTACGGCGAAATCTATGAACATAAAGATTCTGCAATGGTTCGGGGCAACGCATATGCTGTAAAAATCCTGGAAAAAGATTCGATGTATTTTTCTGCAAACAGAATTATTACCTATCAAAGGGCTGATTCTACAGCAATCAAGAAAAGTTTTCTGCAGGCTTATAACCGCTCACGTTTCTATAAATCGAACGCACAGGCCCGGGCAGACTCAATCACATTTAACGAAACAGACGGAATTCTGCATCTGTTCACCGATCCCATTTTATGGAGCGGTGAAAAGCAGGTAACAGGCGATAAAATTGAAGCCTACTTCGATACAGAAAACGAATACATCGATTCGCTGAAGGTGATCAATAATGCGATGGCAATCAGCAAAGTGGATTCGCTGAATCTTCGGGATGAATTTAATCAGGTTAAAGGTAAACTCATGACTGTTTACTACCAGGAAAATGAAATAAACCTCGCCAAAGTGATCGGTAACGCAGAAGCGATTACGTACGCAGACGAAGAAAACAGAGATGGCGGTGAACCAGAGCGAATTGGCGTTGCACTATCCAGTTG
>JAEWOM010000217.1 GCA_023399675.1 Bacteroidota bacterium | reverse complement strand
TGAAATGATTTCAACTGGATTCTGCATGGAACCTGCTGAAATTGCTGATAAAAACGAAGAAACGTTAAACTGGATGAAGAAATTTGCAGCAGAAAAGAATGCGGCGGTTTGCGGAAGTGCTTCCGTTAAAGTGGGAGAATCTTACTATAACCGGATGTATTTCGTGAAACCGGACGGCGAAACGGCATTTTACGACAAAAGACATCTTTTTTCCTATTCCGGAGAAGATGAAGTATATAACGCAGGAAAGTCTAAAACGATTGTAAATTACCTTGGAATCCGGATTCTGTTGCAGGTATGCTATGATCTACGGTTTCCCGTTTTTTCCCGCAACCGCGATGACTATGATGTCATTCTGTATGTCGCGAACTGGCCTGCAAAGCGTGTCGAAGCATGGGAACACCTGCTGAAAGCACGTGCATTGGAAAATCTGGCCTGTGTTTTCGGGCTAAACCGGATCGGAACTGACGGAAACGACCTCGATTATCCGGAAAGCTCACACTGTTTTTTTGCAGACGGCGAACTGATTTCAGAAAAATCAGGCAATATCATTACGGCGGAAATTGATCTCCGGAAAATAAAAGATTTCCGGAAAAACTTTGGATTTCTGAATGACCGTGATGCGTTTGAAATATTGGATTAGCGACGGCTTCGCGTAATCAGACATACTGTTCGAGCAGCGTTGTAAGTGTATTCACATCGTGAACACCGGATTCCTTCCAGAGCAACTCTCCGTTTTTATAAATTGCCAGAGTAGGAACTCCGCGAACACCGTTTTGCGCAGCAATCTGCGGAAACTGGTCAACATCAATTTTCACAATTCTGGCTTTATTGCCAATATTGTCTTTCACGGAGTTTAATACAGAAGACTGCACCTTGCATGGCTGACACCATGTAGCAAAAAAGTCGATAAGTACCGGACGTTCAGAAGCAATTAATTCCTGGAATTTTTGTGACATAGCAGTTCTTTTTTAATTAAGTTGATGAAAATCCTGATTTTTCCCGGTTCGGCCCTGATTCACTCCGCAGTTTGCAGAAGCACAGCCAAACCTGAAAAGGGACATCGCAGTAAAATAAAGTCCGAAAATCGCCATCCACCAAACGCCGTCCTTTACAGCAATGGCCGTAAAGAAAACGCCGGCTGCGAGAAAAAGCAGCCTTCGGACATTCCACATCTTCAGGATTTTCACTTGGTAATTTTTTCATTCAGGCTTTTCCAGCCGCCACCATTGTACACTTCTGTAAAACCGTTATCGAGCAGAATTGATCTTGCTGATGCGCTTCTCATTCCACTTGCACAGCAGGTAATAACAGGTTTCTTCCTGTCTATTGCCGAAAGTTTATTGCGCAGATCCTGTAAAGGAATATTCCGGGAGTTGCGTATGGATCCTGAGCTGAATTCTGCCGGTGTACGCACATCGATAATCTGAGCGCCGTTCTGCACGAGTTCTTTCAGATTAACGGTATCGCCACCAAATAACTTTTTTAAAAAGCCGATCATTGTTTATTTTTTTTATTTTCCGGAGTAAACATTGAGAACAAAAGATAGCCCATCACCATTCCGTAAACCGAAGAGTTCACCGGTTTAGAGGTTATGGCACAACTTCCGCTGTTGCAGCCGATAAAATGATAATAGGCGTAACCCAGTATTCCACCGACCAATACTCCGACAAGTACGAGTTTATGCTTCGTCAAAAATGTTATCATGCTTGCAGAGCTCTTTAGTAATCACGAACATGTTTTCATCTGTGAGACCCAATACTTCATGTTCCACATCCACGGGAATTTCAAAAACATCAAATTCCTTAAGATTGATTTCATTGCCGGGAAGGGTAAACTTGATTTCACCGCGCATCACAATCAGATTGGTAGGCACGCTGGTGGTATGCTTCTTTAGCAGACAGTTTTTACCCAGCGCAACAGCAAACTGCTGAATTTTTTCATTTTTCTTGATTTGAAACACAGTTGGTTTCTCCGCAAGAAAATCGGTATACTGCAGAATATTCATCTTAAACTATAATTTTTTACTTTGACAAACGAAATCTGATGTGGGTACTTTCTCGGTTTTCTTAATTCCGTTGAAACCGCCTTCCACTTCTGTAAAATTTCTGATTCCTCTGGAATTTAAAATACTTGCCGCGATCATACTGCGGTAACCTCCTGCACAGTGCAGAAAGAAATGTTCCTGATCATCAACGCTTCCCGCCCATTCTGCAATCTGATCCAATGGTCTGCTGTAGGCATCAGGGATATGTTCGGCATCGTATTCTGTCGGCTTTCTTACATCTATCACTTTAGAATTTTCTGTGAATTCCTGTGCAAACTGCTCCGGCGTAATTCTTTTGATGGTGTCAACCTCCTTTCCGGAGTTTTTCCAGGACTCGAAGCCTCCTTTCAGATAACCAAGCACATGATCAAAACCTACCCTGGAAAGTCGGGTAATCGCTTCTTCTTCGGTGCCAGCATCAGTTACCAGCAAAATCGGCTGCTGCACATCTACAATCATGGCTCCGACCCAAGGTGCAAAATCACCTTTTAAACCAATATTTACAGCATTCGGTATAAATCCTTTGTGGAATTCGCCACTGGCTCTCGTATCGAGGATCAGCGCACCGCTGTGTTCCGCTATATTTTCAAAATCTTCCGGTGAAAGGGCGTTCATGCCTTTATCCATCACGTCATCGAAGCTGCTGTAGCCTTCCTTGTTCATTTTCACATTCATGCCGAAATACTTCGGCGGTGCAGTAAGTCCGTCGAGAACTGCTTCCACAAAAGCTTCTTTATTGGGCTGGTTCAGTGCGTAATTTGTTTTTCGCTGATTTCCCAGCGTGTCCACCGTTTCTTTCTGCATATTTTTTCACCAAGCCGATCCTGCTCCGTGAGCCGGATAAA
>JAEWOM010000187.1 GCA_023399675.1 Bacteroidota bacterium | reverse complement strand
TTGAAAAAGCGGACAGATCAGAAAAGAATCTGTCTTATTCTTTGATCGGGTAAAGATAGACTTTGTCGCGGCTGACTTCAAAAAAAGCAGTAGAGTTTTTATCCACAATCCTGCCGTCTGCTGCTTCAAAGACGTTTTGAAGTGTATTAACTGAATTCAGCAAAGAAATGCTCTTATCGGTTAAAATGAAAAACCGATCGTTTTCCCGGCGCAGTTTGCGCGCATTTTCAACGGGAAACTGATGGACAATATTCGACTGAAAATCATACACATCGAGCGAAAATCGACGGAGCAGATACACCTGCTGTTCAAAAACAATCAAATCTTTAATATCATCAAAACTGATATTAAAACTGTACGAATTCCTGATTCTGTCTGCCCGGAAATCATACTGTACAAGCCTGCGTGCACTTTCATCCAGAAGCCAGATCTGCTGCAGGTCTTCAGCATAAGCCATCCTTACAAAACCGAACCTCCTCAGGTCCAGTTTCTGCATTTCATTCAGATTCTGATCTACAAACCTCATTTCCTGCGCATTTTCCGAGAAGAGCACAATATTCATCGGATTCTGCACACTCTGTACTTTAAAGGGCAGCGTCAGCATCTGCCTTCCTTTCTGAACTCCAAGAGAATCAAATTTTGTGAGGCTGAAATTGTATTTTTTATAAAAGTAAAAATTTCGGTAATCGTCAACATGAAATTCTGCTACATTCGTCAGCTGCAGGGAATCCTCAAAAATATTACGCTGCGCAGAAAATGTGCAGGACAGCGTAATAAACAGGCAAATTAAAAGATTCCTCAAGCAAATTTCTATTTTCTGTTAACTTCAAACGTAATTCTTAGTTGACCTGAACTTCGTAAATCACCGGCCAGTTTTTTCCTGTAACCAGCATATTGTTTCCTTTAAAGGCAATACCATTCAGCACATCATCATTTCCGGTGGTATGTTTCTGAACTATTTCCGTGAAATCGAGTTTGCCGACAACTTCGCCGGTTGCAGGATTGATCTTCAGAATATACGGCTTCTGCCAGACATTCGCATAAACAAATCCCTGGTGATATTCAAGTTCATTCAGTTGATCATATGCCTGCTTATTTCCTGCAACAGAAATGTATTTAAGTAAAGACGACGGATTTTCAGGGCTTAAGAAGTAGAGATTTTTACTGCCGTCGGACGCTATGAGATTTTTGCCGTCGTAGGTAAGACCCCATCCTTCTCCGATTTCGTTCGGATAAGGAAATTCGCTGATGAGATTCAGGTCTGATTTATTATAAACATAGCCTTTCTTGTTCTGCCAGGTCAGCTGAAAAACTTTGTCATCGACAATCGTTGCACCTTCAGAAAACACTTCCGCCGGCTGTTGCGAAGAAGCCAAAGGATTGGTAGTACCCAGGGTATATTTCAAAATCTGTGATGAACCGTTCTGGCCGTTGCTCTCATAAATCGTATTGCCTTCGAGCTGAAAACCCTGAACGAAATTCTTCGTATCATGAGGATATTCATTAACAATCGTATAGGTGATATTTGCTTCCGGATTTTTCGCGAATACATTAATGACCGCATCCTGCTGCAGTACTTCACCGTTTTTCTTCGTGATATTAAATGTCACTGCATTGTCGCCGAGCGTGAAATACTTCGGATCCACAGTAAGCTGATCTGTTTCGGCTGAACCAAAACTGATGGAAATTTTCTCGGCATTCTGGGTAACGCTTTCCGGTAATTTTATAGCATCCCCAAAATGGTAACCTGAAGATTCCATTTCCATGTTATAATTATTCAGTTCGGAGAGTATCTCTTTATCCTTATTACATCCGATCAAAAAAACTGCTGCGAGCAAACCCGCCAATAATCTGTGCTTCATCAAATTTTTTTTTCAAATTTACTTATTTAACCGAAAATCCGGAACTGTTTTCAAGATTCTGCCCAAACTGCAGCAGATATCCATTGTTATCATAAATCGCAAACTCACGCATTTCCCAATTGAAATTTTCCGGCTCATAACAGACACGAGCGCGATTTTTCACCTGCTCCCATAAACGGTCGACGGCATCAACAGTAAAATAAATGGACCCGGTAAACAGGGGCCGGTCAAATTTTTCATGTGTATTGGGTTTAGCAAACATTATTCCCAGATGATCCTTTGAAAGCGAAGCCCAACCCCATTCTTCATTGTATTCATCGAGTTTGAAACCAAGAACACCTGTGTAAAATTCAATGGAATCCTGTATATTTTCTGTCCAGAACATTGGCCGTATTTCGTTGAATTTCACCATGATTCACTAAAAATAAAAAACACAAAGTCATTGATTCCGGCTTTGTGTTTGGAAGTTACTCTGAATAAAAAACTACTTTTCTACGTATTCTTTAAGGGATTTCTTAACCAGCTCGTTCCAGCCCGCCTCGAAATTATTCTGACCGAATTCTGCGCCCAAATGGTCAAAGTTCTCCAGACCTTTATGCGTCAGCGTCACATTTGTTCCGTCGCCATCCGGTTCCAGTTCCCATTTAACGAGGGTTTTTTCTTTGGAAATTTCGGGGTAAGTCCACGTGTGCTTCAGTTTTTGATTTGGAATAACTTCCAAAACCTCGCAGTGGTGATGATAACGGTCTTCTTCAGTTCCTCCGTAGAAAGCAAATTCCGTATGGGGTTCAGCCACAAAATCCGGGATATCAAAATACCATTCTTTCATTTGCGCTTTGTCTGTCAGCGCGTTCCAGACCTTTTCTACAGGTGCATCTACTTTCTCTTTTACAATTACATTTACGTGCATATTGTTGCTTTTTTAAAGTTGATTAAATTTAGAGAATAATTCATGAACCTGCAAAGAAAAAAAACGATTTCAGTAAAAATCAGTCATAAGTCATTGTTTCTATCAAAACCGCAACCCGACATCTATGAATTCCGGATTAAAATAGATTTTTTCACGTAATTTTGCGGACTTTTCGCCCACGCATTTATGAAAATTCTGAAAAGAATATTACTGACCGTTTTCGTTCTCCTGGGAATCATGACGGTTGCTGCC
>JAEWOM010000162.1 GCA_023399675.1 Bacteroidota bacterium | reverse complement strand
GTACGGCGCTGCCCGCGGATTGAAAAATTTCATCATGATCACCCTGGGAACCGGTGTCGGAAGCGGAATTGTTGCAAACGGACAGCTCATTTACGGGCACGATGGTTTTGCCGGCGAACTCGGACATACGATTGTAAAACCGGGCGGCAGAAAACACTGGAGCACGGGTTCCGAAGGAAGTCTGGAAGCCTACGCCTCCGCAACGGGGATTGCTGTAACCGCAAAAAAAATGCGCGCCGAATTTCCCGGAAGTGTGCTGAACAGTTTTCCTGAAGACCAGATTAACACTAAAACTGTTCATGAATGCGCATTGAAAGGGGATGCAACAGCGATTGAAGTGCTTCGTTACAGCGGTCAGATTCTTGGAGAAGCGCTCGCCAATTTCGTAATGTTTTCTTCCCCGGAAGCCATTCTGCTTTTTGGCGGTGTCATAAAAGCCGGAGATTTCATCCTGAAGCCCGCAAAAGAACATATGGAGAAAAATCTGCTTCCTATATTCCGCAACAAGGTAAAACTGATTTTCAGCGAACTGGATGAAGCCAATGCCGCCATTCTCGGAGCCAGCGCTTTGGCTTGGGAGAATACATGAGCTACTGCAAGTCCTTAGAAAATTAAAAAGTTCAACGCTCAATAATTCGAAGGTAAAACCGTTTGAAACTCATGAAGAACTTTTTCATACTTTTGGTTTCCCTGTGTCTTGTATCCTGCTACGGACAGGACACGAAATCAATTTCTCAAAATTTACCAAAAAAAACAATGAATAAAGAAAATTTACAGCAACTCACATTTGGCGGCGGCTGCTTCTGGTGCGTGGAAAGCGCTTTCAACATGCTGAACGGAGTGGACACTGCCATCTCCGGCTACAGCGGGGGTAAAACTGAAAATCCTACTTATGAACAGGTCAGTACCGGAATGACCGGCCATGCTGAAGTGGTGCAAATTTCCTATGACCCCGACATGATATCCTACGAACAGCTGATGGACGTTTTTTTCTTTCTGCACGACCCTACACAACTGAACCGTCAGGGAAATGACATCGGCACGCAATACCGTTCGGTGATTTACTATAACAATGAAGAAGAAAAGAAAAAAGCGGAGGAAGCAATCGCAAAAGTGAACCGCTCAGGTAAATATAGCGGACAGGTTGTAACAGAACTCAGCCCGGCGGTGAAATTCTGGCCTGCGGAAGCGTATCATCAGGGATATTACAATGCCAATCCCAATCAGCCTTACTGCGCAGCAGTGGTAGGACCAAAAATTCAAAAATTTAAGAAGCACTTCGGAGAACTCGGACTTATTGAAGCAAATTAAATGAACAAAGCGCAAGGATTATTTGGAATTGGCACCTCTTTTCTGTTTATTTTTATCGGCTATTATCTGTTTTTCATATAGGGGCCGACACAGGATTTCAACAAATTGCTGTTCCAAATTTTGGGAATGGTTACGATGATTTTTTTCGGATTTTTAGCCTTTATTGGAATTAAGAAAGCAGTTTCCGGGAAAAATTAGATTTTTCTGTAAATAAAATAGCCGGCTTCGGTTGGGTGGTCCTGAACGTAGTCTTCAGGATTTTCTTTTCTGATCATGTTGTAGATCATCAGATCACCTGCTGCGCCTGCACTTAGAGCAACGCCAAACAGTGTCAGCTGGAAATTGCCTACGATAATTCCTGCAATTCCGGGCAGTATACCGACCAATATGAGCGGTGCAAGAAGCGCGACGATATAGTTCTTAATTTTCAGTGGCTCTTTGCAGTGTGCGTATGGTGCGAGATACTTGCGCATAATGCCAAATTTTACTGATTTTATTCCTTTGGCGGCGTATAATGCGAAAAAAAATCCGTGAACGAGTTCATGCAGAATTACTCCTGCAATCAGAATTAAGAAAGGAATAAGAGCATTGAACACAATACCCAGGTCGCCAATGATATCTTTTGACTTAAACCCCCATAATACATAATACGGAACGCAAAACAACACCGCAAAAATGACCATATATTTAATCGCAACCAGATTCGCCCGATTCATATCAATAGTACATTGCTCTTTCTTATAGTTTTCAAAATCTTTCATGATGTTCTCAGCATCTGCGTGTGCGGGATATTGTCTTCCAGGTATTTAATGCAACTGTCCCGAAAACCAAACTCAGAATAGAACCTGATCAGATAATCCTGTGCAGAAATTTTAACAACTGATGTTCTAAAGCGGGTTTCAATAATCTGCAGGGCGAAATGCATCAGTAATCTGCCATAATTTTTTTGCCGGAAGTGCCTGGGTGTCAGTACGCGTCCTATTGAGCATTCCTCGTATTTTATACCGGGGCCGAAAACCCTGCAGTACGCAACGATTTCTTCTCCTTTTTCAGCCCAGAGATGAATAGCGTGAGGATCGGTACCGTCTGCATCGAGATAGGGACAGTTCTGCTCCACAACAAAAACTTCTGAACGTAGCTTGAGTATTTTATACAGCTCAGCCGTAGAGAGCTGTTCAAAAGAGGCGACTTTCCAAATGAGATCTGAAGTTTCTAACGGGTCAATCATCGCAGCTTCAAAAATTAATTACTGATAATCTCAAAATTAGCAAATTTTTATTGAGCAGAAATATATGTATTGCGCGGATG
>JAEWOM010000228.1 GCA_023399675.1 Bacteroidota bacterium | reverse complement strand
AGGAAAAATATCCGAATCTCGTTTCCGGAGCCAGAGGTCGCGGACTGATGTGCGCTTTTGATCTTCCGAGATGTGAAATGAGAGATCAGCTCCGCGATGAACTATATAAAGAGTTTGTGATTATCCTGGGCTGCGGAGATCAGTCTGTGAGATTCCGACCGCATCTGAATGTCAGCAAAGAGGAGATTCAGACAGCGCTGGACAGAATTGATGCAGTGCTTTCCAGAATGTAAGCATTGTAACAGAGTATAAAAAAAAATGCGGTGATTTGTTCACCGCATTTTTTTTTAAATATTTGAGTATTCAAAACTTTGCACTGCGTCCAGCGTTTTCTCAATTTCTTCATCACCGATTGCAGCACTGATGAACCAGGTCTCGTATCCGCTTGGTGGCAGATAGATGCCTTCCCGCAGAAGATGGTGAAAGAAATTGTTAAATAGGGCATGGTTTGCCTGTTGCGCTTCATCGAAATCGGAGACGGAAGCAATATGAAAAAAGACACTCATCATCGAACCTTTGCGGTTGATCCGGTGAGCGATGTCTTTGCTGTTCAGGATTTTTCCGATCTCAAAATCGAGTGTTTCAGTCGTTTTGTTAATTTTCCCGAAGAAATTATTGTCATTTTTGATCAGTTGGAGGGTTTCGAGTCCTGCACGCATGGCCAAAGGGTTTCCGCTTAATGTCCCTGCCTGATAAACCGCGCCTTTCGGTGCGAGATGATCCATAATTTCGTTTCTTCCCGCAAAAGCACCGACCGGCATTCCACCACCGATTACTTTTCCGAATGTGACGAGATCGGCTTTTACGTTGAACACTTCCTGCGCTCCGCCAAAAGCCAGCCGGAAACCGGTCATCACTTCATCGAAAATCAGTAACGCTCCGTTTTCGTCACAAATTTTTCTCAGATTTTGCAGAAAATCATTTTCAGGAAGTACACAACCCATATTTCCGGCTACCGGTTCGATAATGATGGCTGCAATTTCTTCCGGATGATGTTTGAAAAGGTCTTTAACCTGCTCGAAATCGTTGTATCTCGCCAACAAAGTATCTTTTGCCGTTCCCTGCGTTACGCCCGGTGAATTCGGATTTCCGAAAGTAACAGCTCCGCTTCCCGCTTTAATCAGAAAACTGTCGGAGTGTCCGTGGTAGCAGCCTTCGAATTTAATGATCTTATCTCTTCCCGTAAATCCACGCGCAAGTCGAATGGCGCTCATACACGCTTCTGTTCCCGAAGAAACCATTCTGATCTGGTCGATGTTGGGGACATTTTCCACAATCAGTTTAGCGATTTCAGTTTCCAGTTCGGTTGGTGTTCCGAAAGAAAAACCCTTTTCAGCCTGAAGTTGTACCGCTTCCAGAACCTGCGGATGTGTATGTCCCAAAATTGTAGGTCCCCAGGAATTGATATAATCTACGTACACGCGGTCATCGGCATCGGTAAGATAAGCGCCTTTGGCAGATTTCATGAAAACCGGTGTACCGCCTACCGATTTGAAAGCACGGACAGGCGAGTTAACACCTCCCGGAATATAATGTTGTGCTTCGGCAAATAATGCCGAACTTCTTTGATAAAGCATATTCAGTTAAAAAAAATTGGATCGGGATTAGTTGCGGGGTCTTTTTCCCTGCAGGTAAATGATGTCTCCGGCTTTTGGCTGTTCACCTTCATCCATTCGGTTTTTGGCGTACAGTTTATCCAGTTTTACAGCAAATTTCTGTGCGATATCGTGCATGTCTTCGCCAACTTCGGCTTTGTACGTGGCAATATTGCCTTCAGCACTTTTCGGCTCGAGAAACAGGATGGAGTTCTGCTTTACCATATCCGTTTCCAGGTCGTTCCATTTTTGCAGTCTGCTGATATCAATACCAAATCTTCCGGAAATATATTTCAGTTCCAAATCTTCGGGAACAACCACGAATTTCATACCGCCATTCGGATGATTTTTTACGAGCAGCGAACCGGCGATATCGTATTTGGATTTTCTTTTAATGTTATCCACTTTCGTCTGCACTGAAGCATACGAAGTTTGTTTGTAAGGAACCTTATACGTTCTCGGTTTTACCTTCTCTGCGGTTTTCTTATTCTGATCCAGTTTCGCCATGAAAATTTTGTCGTTTTCAAGTTCCGGATACTTTTTCAAAAGTGCGAGGTGTACGTCTTTGGAATTGAGGTTATCGAATTCGTACAGTTTCAGTTTTTCGATTTTGTTGATCAGGATATAGGCATATTTCGGATTGGTAGCATAACCCGATTTTTTCAAACCGTGCGACCAGCCTTTATAATCTTTGATATCGAGCAAAAAGAGATTGGCGTAGTGTTTTCTGGTAGTAAGAAAGAGGGAATGATCTTCATAACTCTGTCTTGGATCATCGTAGGCGCGGAAACATTCGTTCGGAGCGTCGTCGGTGTGAGACATCGTTCTGCCGGTCCAGTTTTCTTTACATTTAATACCAAAATGATTGTTTCCCTGCTGAGCGAGCCGGCTTTGTCCGCCTCCGGTTTCCAAAAGTCCCTGAGCCAGTGTAATAGATGCCGGGATTTTGTATTTTTCCATCTCTTCTACAGCATATGCCGCGAAATTCTGGATGTACTGATCTTCCGTTTTCCAGTTTTGGGCAAAAGACTTCGTTAAAAATAAAAGTCCTGTAAGCAGTACTACTCTTTTCATTTGTTTTATTTCTAATTTTCTTCAGAATTCTCCGTTCTGAAAGTTAATTAAAGTGCGGTTCCGGGATTTCAGCATTTGGTTTGCTCCTTCAATTCCCTGCAGACCACCTGTGTGGAACGCTAAAATTCGAGAACCTGAAGGAAAATAACCGTCTGCGATCAATTCCAGCAATTTTTTCATCATTTTTCCGGTATAGACCGGATCGAGCGGAATTCCGAATTTCCGGTAAAAACTATTGATAAAACGTACGGATTCATCATTTATTTTACCATATCCTCCTTCAGCGGCTTCAACAAAATAAAAATTTGTGCGTCCTGAAAGTTTAAGAACTTTTTCATCGACAGAACTGTCCTTCACAACCTGAAAACCTATAACCTGCTGATTTTCTTCACAAAATTTTGAAATTCCCGCCACCGTACCACCGGTTCCAACTGCGGTGCAAAGATAATCAAAATCTTTAGTATGCTCAGAAAGCATGTTACGAACGCCTTCAACAGCAGATTCATTGGTGCCGCCTTCTGGGATAATCAATGCTTCCGGAAAATCTTTCTGTAGCTGTTCAGTTAACAAATCTTTATTGCGGAACTTATCTCTCGAAACGAACCTCAAATGCATTCCATTCTGATGTGCACGGGATAGTGTGGCATTTTCAAGATACAGTTCTGCTATTTCTTCCCCTCGAATAATTCCCAGTGTTGTGATGCCGGACATTTTCCCAAAAGATGCAACCGCGGCAATATGATTGGAAAAAGCGCCGCCAAATGTGATGAGCATCGGATTTTTTGGCTTTCCTGACAGATATTGGTGCAGATTATGATAAAGTTTCCAGAATTTGTTGCCGGAAATTTCCGGGTGAATCAGGTCCTCACGTTTGACAAACAACTGAACATTGCAGCCCGTCGGTATTTCAACAACAGGAACTTCAGCCGGAATCAGGAGGGATTTAATCATTGGTGAATTGAACCTAAACTCTGAAATACACTTCATCAAACGGCAGTCGCATTCTGTCGCCCCAAACGCCGCCCATTCCGGATACCGCAGGAGACGACCATGTTTATTTCAGCGCCTTTAGGCAGATTCAGCATATTTTTAATTCGTCGGCTGTCTATTCCTTCCATCGCGCAGGTGTCGTAGCCTTCATTTGCCATGCCAATCATGAAAGTCTGCGCAGCGAGAGCACATGTTTTATGAACGACTATACGTGCATCGCTTTCGGAAACCTGGAGTGTAATCTGACGGAAAATCCAGACGAGATTCATCACAATAATTCTTAATGAACCCAATATACCTAAAAACCTTGAATATAAAAGCGGAATCACGGTTCCGTAATACATTTTCCAGCGTTTAATTCGATGTTGATGCCGGTTTTGAGGACTGTTTTTCAGTACATTTTCCGTTTCGAGTTTAACCATTTTCCGTGCGTGATCGCGGTAAAGATCCTGCCGTGTCACGAAGACCACCATTTCGCTGGCAGTAGCAGCAGCCTGTTGGTCCAGACAATAGTGCGCGAGTCGCTTCAAAGTTTCAGGATTCGTAATATGGTAGAATTCCCAAAGCTGCATATTCGA